>CAYMQP010000089.1:0-12870 GCA_964392505.1 uncultured Bacteroidales bacterium | reverse complement strand
CTCCGAAATCAAACCGTTTTACCTCCGAACAAAAAAACCTAATCAAAAGTCTCAGCAGGGGAAACAATGTTTATGTACAAGATATTAAAGCTGTCGGTCCCGACGGTTCAACAAGGAACCTGTCGACCATTAAATTCAAATTGAACTAACCTTTTAAATTAGATATGATGAAAAAGATTGTGTTTTTGCTATCAGGAATTTTGATTTTGGTATTCACAACTAAGCTGAATGCACAGGATAATTTAAGGGAAGTATATGTAAGGGAACACATTCCACATAAACATCCGGTACCCTACGAATATATTAGGGAAGCCGATGTTATGTGGTCGAAAATTGTTTATCGTATGATTGATTTGCGGCAAAAGAAAAATCTGCCGCTTTATTACCCCACAAAACCCATTGGAGGCAGGATGAATCTTGTCGATTTGCTACTCTGGGGAATCGATAATGAAGGTGTAAGAGCTTTTTCAACAAACGATCCTTTAAACGAATTTACGGCTCAAATGACCATCGATCAGGTTGATGATGCATTCGATGCCGGAACCGATACAACCCGGACTACCGATCCCACAACAGGTCAGTTGGTGCAGGTTGTGGTAGAAAATCCGAGAAAAACCTATGAGGTAAAAAAGGTGCTTATTAAGGAAAAATGGTTTTTCGACAAGAATCATTCGGTTATGAAGGTGAGAGTTATCGGTATTTGCCCGATTCGGGTATACAACCGGCTTGACGATCAGAATATGCCTACCGAAGAAATATTACAAGCTCAGACTTTCTGGGTATATTTCCCCGAAGTCCGTCCGATACTGGCAAATCATGAAGTATTTAACCGTATGAATGATTCGCAACGAATTTCATACGACGATTTCTTTATGCAACGACGTTTCGACAGCCACATTTTTGCCATATCCAACGTTTACGACAACCGTTGGAATAATTCCTATTCACAGGGTATCGATGCGTTAATGGAAGCAGAAATACAGAAGGAATGGCTTTTTAATGTTGAACACGATCTTTGGGAATACTAAAATATTGAAAGGTTAGAGAAAAAAAGAGGTTGTATGTTATCCGGCAACCTCTTTTTTTATAATAGATATCTAAATGTAACTTTCGCCTTTTTCAAGTCTCACATTATTTACGAAGTTTTTAATTTTCTGTTCATCTTCTTTCCTGCATATAAGAAGGATATTATCCGAATCAACAACAATATAATCATCGAGTCCCTGTATCACTGCCAGTTTTTCATCCGGCAGGTTGATAATACAGTTAATAGAATCGTAAATAAACACATTCTTGCCCTGAATGGTATTTGCATTTTTATCCTTGTCCGACATATCATACAAGGAACCCCATGTTCCAAGATCCGACCAGCCAAAGTCAGCACAAAGAACAAATACATTTTCGGCTTTTTCCATAATACCATAATCGAGCGAAATATTTTTGCATCGTGGATATGTTTTTGCTATAAAGTCATGCTCACCTGGGGTATTATAAATTCCAACTCCCTCTTTAAATAATCCGTCCACATCGCTCAAATATTTCTCAAAAGCAGCTGAAATTGTTTTTAACGACCAGAAGAAAATTCCGGAATTCCAATAAAAATCACCGCTTTCTAAAAATAATGAAGCCATTTTCAAATCCGGCTTTTCTGTAAAAGTCTTAACCTTACGGAAACTTTCGTTTACCACTATGGCTTCTTTATTCCCATTAATTTGAATATATCCATACCCTGTCTCAGGTCTGCTAGGGTGAATCCCCAATGTGAGTAACGCATCTTCTTTCGATACAAAATCAAGTCCTTTTATTACAACATCCAGAAAATCCTTCTCTTTCATGATTAAATGATCGGAAGGGGCCACTACGATATTAGCATTCGGTTCAATTTCACGAATACGGTAATTTGCATAAGCAACACATGGTGCCGTATTCCTTCGCATAGGCTCGAGCAATACCTGTTGAGGTTTTATTCCGGGCAATTGCTGCAGAATTATATCCAGATATTCTTCATTGGAAACAATAAGAATATTTTCCTTCGGAATAATTTGCACAAATCGATCGAAGGTTTGCTGAAGTAATGTTTTTCCAATTCCCAGAATATCCAAAAATTGCTTAGGTTTTCTTATGCGGCTCAACGGCCAGAACCTGCTTCCAATACCTCCGGCCATAATGACGCAATAATTTTTTTTATCCATAGTAAAAACTAAATTCTGTTTTCTTAGTGTCCGAAATTAACAAAATTGAAATAGAAAGGCAGAGTATTTTGATGTATAAACCTGTTTCTCGGATTAAAATCGTCATTTGGTTTTACTATTTATTTGTATTTTCGCTCAAACTCAGGTAATATGAAAATACTCAGCCCTGTTGGAGAATATTTTATACTAATGGGAAGAGTCATTTCACGTCCCGAAAAAGGCAAAATTTATTATAAACAAGTTATAAGTGAAATTGAAACCCTGGGGATACATTCCATTGGTATTGTTATTATTATTTCGATTTTCATGGGAGCTGTGGTTACTCTCCAAACCCGATATAATCTCGAGAATCCTCTTATACCACTATATTTAATAGGACTCACCGCCCGCGATACCATGCTCTTAGAGTTTTCCTCCACAATAGTTGGTCTGATTCTGGCTGGCAAGGTTGGATCGAATATTGCCTCGGAAATTGGCCATATGCGTATTACTGAACAAATTGATGCACTTGAAATAATGGGTGTTAATTCGGCTAGTTATCTGATTTTGCCAAAAGTAATTGCTGCTGTTATATTTAATCCGATACTGACATTGCTAAGTATGTTTGTGGGAATATTTGGTGGATGGTTTGCTTCCATCATTACTGGTGCACTCACCTCAATGGATTATATCTATGGTATCCAATACTGGTTTGTTCCTTTCTATATAACTTACTCACTAGTAAAAACTGTGGTATTTGCTATTATTATTACTACGGTTCCGGCGTATTTCGGATATAATGTGCAAGGTGGTGCACTCGAAGTTGGCAGAGCCAGTACAAAAGGTGTAGTAACAAGCAGCGTTCTTATCCTTCTTTTCAATGTTATTCTTACTCAATTACTATTAGCCTGATGATTATTGTTGAACACATTAGTAAATCGTTTAATAACGAGCAGGTTCTCGATGATATTTCGGTAACTTTCGATGAAGGTAAAACGAACCTAATCATAGGGCAAAGCGGTTCGGGGAAAACAGTGCTTGTTAAATGTATTATAGGTCTTCATGAAGTCGATTCGGGTAATATTTATTTCCACGACAGGAACTTAGTCACCATGTCGATTAAAGAACGACAGCTATTACGACGCGAAATGGGGAAATTATTCCAAGGAGGTGCTTTATTTGATTCGCTTACAGTTGAAGAAAATGTAAAATTTCCTTTGGATATGTTTTCAACCATGACATTGGGTGAAAAACAGAAGCGAGTCGATTTTTGCCTCGATCGTGTTCAGTTGCCCAAAGCCAATAAACTTTATCCTGCCGAGCTTAGTGGCGGTATGAAAAAGCGCGCAGCCATTGCCAGGGCTATTGTTCAAAACCCACAATACCTTTTTTGCGACGAACCTAATTCAGGTCTCGACACTATAACCGCATTGGTTATCGACGACCTGATCAGAGACATTACCCATGAGTACAATATGACAACCGTTATCAACACCCACGATATGAATTCCGTTATGGAAATAGGTGAAAAAGTGATGTTCATATATAACGGAATTAAGGACTGGGAAGGTACTAAAGATGATATCTTAGATTCGACGGATAAAAATCTGAATGAATTTGTGTTTGCTTCCAATCTGGCAAAAAAAATCAGAGATCAACTTTAAAACAAAACAGATTTTAGTTTGAACGATCTTCTTTTATATCTTCATATTTAATGTATTCACCATCATCCTTTTTAATTATTTTCTTTTTTTCAGTTGGTTGATGGTCGATTGATACTTCCCCTTCCTTTCTATTTCGAAAGTTATCATGGTTCCTCGGGAAATTCATCGAGCTACGACGATATCCGAATAATATCCATCCGATTAATCGAATCAGAAGATAAAATAAAAGAATAAGGAGTAATATCCTAACAAGATACATTTAAACCAGCAATTGATAAGGATGCAAATCTACTAATATTCAGTAGAAAAATACATAGGTCTATCTTTCATTAACTTTTTACGTTTATTACATCCAATTGTGATATTTAAACCTATTTGTGTGTTAAATCTCGACCTGCCGGAAGGAGCAATAAATACGGGTATTTTTTCATATTTGTAAAGGTTATATCGGAAAGCCCGGTAATCGGCAACAGTATAAAAGGTTATTGGTCCTCCCCGTAGAGAAAAGCCTAAACCAAAAGTTGAAGCGCGTCCGTCGAAAGGACTATAGCTTGCCGTAAGATTAAAAGCGCTGGAAGGATGCCAGTTGGCATGGATCATAACATTGGCTTTTGTTCCCGAGGTAAGAAAATCAAACCGTGAAAGCAATCCAACATCGAGGGAAGGTAGTAATGCCAGTGAACAGCCCAGGTATAATTTTGGTTCCAGTCCTGTTTTATAAGGCTCTGATGAACCGGTTACTTCAAAATTGCTTCTCAGTGTATCCAGAAAATCATCAAAAAAGTTGCTGGTATCCTGGCCAACCTCGTATTCAATTCCTTCATAAGTAAGGGAACCATTTAGCGTGGCAGTATGTATGTATTCTTTCCATTTTATATATCCAAGGTCGATCAGACTTGCTGAAAGTGTCAGATCTTCGATAGGTTTATAGTGCACTCCTATATCTATCCCCAATCCTTTATTTGTCATAACAAGTTTTCGATAATCGGAAAAACCCGATAAGGTAGAATCGAAAACGAACTCACCTGTAGGATCAAGAACCCCATTTTCGTTTTCAGGAACAAAAAAGCCGGGAGTGCAAATTTGTAAATCGATTTGAGAGTTAAATTCGTAGTTGTAAACATAGGTATATAGTGACTCATTATTATCTTTTGAAGATATATTATAGACACCTGTTATAAGTTTTGGTCTAATACCTACTGTAAGAATATCTGAAAATTTTCGGGAAACTCCTACTGCATATTCTATATAACTAGTAAATTCAATTCCCAGTGAGCTAAAATCGTAGGTTCTTCCATTATCAATACGAGTAAGGATTATTGGTACAAAATCGGCCGGGATGTATAATCCCTGTTTAAATTTGGTAGTTATATCGAAGGTAAAGTACATATCTTTTATTCCAAGGCCCATCGAAATAGGACTGATACCAAGTTCAAGAGAGAGTGAATTATCATCGTTCAATTTGTTAAGAAATTCATTAAGATTGGCTTCAGAAGATAATGGGTGAACAACCTCATTTGTTACTGGATCGTTCCAGATTACATCAGTTAGACCAAATGAATTATTATAAGTCTCCAGATAAAAAGAATTTATTACGGGGATTCCAAAAAAGAAACTGCATTGAGGCTGTGTGGCAGGATTAAGCCTGTAAACCTGCGGCGCTCCGGTAAGATAATACATGGTATTACTCTGAGCTACCAGCTGAACGGTCGCTATAGTAAAAGTAAGAATTAAAAATGAGCTTCTCGAGTTCATGGATTATTATATTTATATTATTTATTCGGAATCAGATATAAATGTACCTCGTGCTATAATGCCTATATTCAGATAAAGTCTGTGATGCCGTAATATTTTCACAAACCCACCTGTTGATGGTACTTCAGCAAAAAGTACCAAACGTGTAGCTTCGTTAAGTAATTTATCAATCAATTCAGTATCAAGTGTAGCAATTGTGCTATCAGCAACAACAGCACTTTCAATCGCCAATCCGTTAGCATCAGAAGGAGCTGGTTGAATAAACAGTTCCCCAGGAGTATCACTAAACCAGATTGTATCTATATTCTCGCTAATGCTGTCATTGTGCAGATAAAGCCGCAAATCCAGTCCAACAGGGAATATATTCAAATTTTTACAATGAATTTCGATGAATTCGAATTCAACATTTTGCCCCATATCACCTAACTCAATAGTATCTTCTAATAGGACATCTTCCAGTAAGTATAAGAATATTGTATCGCCGCTGGTTATTATAAGCGAATCATACCCATGGCCAGCTAGGTCATCGAATTTTAACGAACCTTTAAGTACAGGTAAGACTATTTGCCTTTCATAATTTATTTCCTGTGATATGTCTTCTAACTGGATTGTATCTTCAATACAAGCTAATGCAATGAAAAACAATATTATTAGCGGAAGTAATCTTAATATCTTCATGATTAGTCTTATTTAGTCGGTTATTGTACGGTGTAGTTATATAAAAAGTTATTTCTCCCCCCTACTATTAGATCAAACACACCACCCTGAGTTTCAAGGTATCCGATACTGAAAAGTGTCGAACCCTGTAGCGGAAATCCCTTATAAAGCGATCCATCCTGATTGATCAGGTAGATTTTACCTTCCATATTATCCACAACTCCCAGTTTCCTGTCGGAGTATGAAAAATTGAAATATATGGGCGGTAGAGTTATATCGTTGGCAAAACTAAAATTAAGAATTTCAGTTTTATTACCAGTATAAGCAACAAGAATATTTCCATCGAGTATTATATAATCTTCTTGCCCGTCGGAATTCACATCCTCAAAATCGAAAAAATGATTGTTTGAATATTTACCAATTGAAATGATATCAATATTTCCATTAAAATCGATTGCGACAATATTGCCAGCTGTATCGGTGGTTACAATTCTCGATTTTGCCAGGCTCCCTTTTTCATCGAGATAATAGGTGTTATTTTTCGATTTTGCAACAGGTTTATTCACAGGCACACGAATATTACCTCTCCTATCGAGAATATATGTGGCATATTTATCTCCCAAAACAATAAAATCTTTATCCTCTACCCGAAAATGTTCGACCGGATGATTAACGGGATAATCTGTTCCCGGGAATGTCCATCCGTTAATCAGACTTCCATCTTTGGTATAAGCATATATTTTATTATCGGCACAGGGAATAAAAATGCGATAGTTCCGGTTATTTTCATAGTCAAAAAGTGCTAAACCCGCCGTGGCTCTTTCACGCAATCGTACAGGATATCTTTCTACATAGTTGCCATTTCGGTCAATTAAGTGTAAATAATTGTCAGTACTGAACAGTAGTTGAAGTTTACCGTTTTTATAATAATCTATCTGGAATACTTTCGAGTTTATCGGTTCAGTTATTTTTTGCTTCCACAATATTCTACCCGCCTTATTTATTAAATAGATGGTATTGGCTAAATCCTGAATAAAAATTTCTTTTTGTTTTGTATAATGGTTTTCTACAAGATGGGGTTTACAAACAAACGAAGTATCCAGCAGGCTTTCCCAAATTGTCTGCGGCTTACCTTTAAAATAGTCGAGATACTGAATTGAAAAGTTACAATAGTTCATCGTACTTACTTCTGTGATTTGCATTCCCAGAGGTTGTATCCGCTGAAAAATTTCATGGTTTTTCTCCCAAGTATCAACAATATCAGGATGTAGTATACTACTAAATACCAATGAAGCACGACTTAAATTTGCATAAAATAACATGAAGGAGTTTTGGGCAATATTACTGTTGAATGCTTTGTATGATTCATTGGTTGAAAGTGTCTTACTTAGGACATTGCTATGAATAAATTCGCCAAGTGCAGTTTTCGAATCGGCGAATACCATATAGTTACCAATGATTGTATAGTAGTTTTTATTCGGAATCGAAAACAGATATCCAAACAGTATGCCGGTAATATTATCAACCGGAAATTCAACTAGTGTAAATTTTGTATCGGCATCAAGTACATAAGTACTTATAAGCTGAGTGTAAAGTCTGCCTGTTTTTGTTCCCATCCGATTAATCATTTCTCTGACACTTTTTTCGGTCTGTGTACCGCTTTTGCATTTCAATAGTACATATATAGATGGATCGTTGAGTGTGCCCTCTTTAATTCCACCATAAGCCAAAGTAACTTCGTCACCGATAAGTGATAGAAAAATATCCTCTAAACTAATCTTATATTTTTTCTCAAATTCTGCTAATCTATTTTTTCTTGATTCGTAAGTACCCTCCTCACGAAGGTAAAGCACATACTGATCGTACATCTTTTTAATATCTTCTGCTCCAATCGACAGGAATGAAAAAACCGATGCTGGTAATATCTTATCGACTGAAATGTTTACCGGATCGTTTCCGGAAAAAATTGTGCTGAAACTTTTTTGTTGATCGCCCGATGTAATAAAACCATTCAGGAAAATTTGCTTCTCTGTTGTATTCAGATCAAGTTCCATCCAGCCCCCAAAACTTGTGTATTCTTTTACTATTTTGTGATATTCATCGTTTGCCAAAATTGAAATCATACCGTTAAACCTGCGTAAATCAATAAAAAGGTTAGCTTCTTTACTTCGGCCTGCTGTTGAGACTACCTCAACAAATTCCTTATCTGTTAACAGTGAATTGGGCAAACTATATTGTCTGATGGCGTTCTCGATTAGTATTACCGATTTGCTTAGAAGCACGTTTCCTTCGATAATGGAAATATAATAGGTAACTGGTGATTCTTTATTAATTGACAGGGAATAAATTGATTTACCTTCATACTTTCTTTCTGTTTTTTTTACCGCTTGTCCGGTAATATCGGATAAAATATCAATGGCATGTTTTTCATTTTTACCCTGTATATGCTCAATCAGAAAAAGAAACTCAGTTTTTCTTCCTCCAATAAAGTGGCTGGATATATAAATTCTGCTCCGGAATAAATACCCTGATAAATCATCCACGACTAAAGCCAGAGAATCGATATACCGAATCGTATTACAAATTTCATTAAAAGGTGAAATTGTTTTTAAACTGTTAAATACTTTATTCTTTTCAATAAGGTTAGTTGCCAGACCATGAAAATCATTAACCTGTATTACAAGAGAAACATCGGTGGGAATTGCTCTTAAAGGATTAGAAACCGATCCACTTCTGTGTTGGATGAAAATGAATCCAACAATAACCACTAAAGCCAATAAAATTACTGTTGCAAATATTGTAATCCGCTTAGGCATACGCTTAATGTTCACTCGCTTTATCAAATTTAACCAAAACATCTTTTAGAATATTCCTGATTTACTAACAAATAAGATGAAAGCAGAGGCATTAGCATATTTAATATGGCCTGATTTTTGTGAATAAAAAATTCTTAGCCCTGAACCAAATTTTACTATTGAATACTTATTACTCATGAGAACTGTATGGTTAATTCCTTTTCATTTCCTTATTTCTTCTTTAAGCTTTTCACAGCAGGTTCAAGTTATCAATATAGCCACTAATGAACCAATAGAACATGTTGCCATTTATAACCAGGATGGAACCAGATCCATCCTCACAAACGAAGATGGAAAGGCATTGTTAAGTGAGTTTTCCGAATCTGATACTCTTAATTTCCAGCATCCTTCTTTTGTGCGGTCTTCGATACCCTATATTGAAGCGGTTTCAAAAAAAATTATCGGATTATCGCGAAGAATGATAATATTACCTGAATATGTAATTTCTGCATCCAAGTATCAGGAAAACCAACGATATGTGTCACATATGGTAGATATTATTACACCGGTGCAATTGGAATTAACAACCTCGCAAACCTCAGCAGATATTCTTACTTCGACAGGAAATGTTTTCGTACAAAAATCGCAAGGAGGAGGTGGGAGTCCTGTTTTACGTGGTTTTGAGGCCAATAAAATTCTTCTGGTAGTCGATGGAGTAAGAATGAATAATGCCATATATCGTAGTGGTCATTTACAGAATTCCATTACACTCGATAATTCCATTTTGGAAAAAACAGAAATCATTTATGGACCGAATGCCCTTATTTATGGAAGCGATGCACTTGGAGGAGTAATTCATTACATAACACGCGATCCACAATTGGCTACTGAAAATGAAACCTTTTCAACCCATGCGGAAGCTTACATGCAGCTTGCATCGGCAAACAGTTCGTGGAAAACACATTTCGATTTCAATGTTGCATCAAAAAAATTCGGATCTCTCACCAGTATTACGTATAGTGATTATGGTGATATCCGGATGGGATCCCGTCGTGATCCATTCCTTGAAGATTATGGTAAATGTTTTTATTATATGGAAAGAATTAATGGCATGGATTCCATAGTTGAGAATGACGATCCTAATATCCAGCGATACACAGGTTACACCCAAATCGACCTTTTACAGAAGTTCAGGTACAAACCTTCGGCGAAAATCGATCTGATTGCTAACCTGCAGTATTCGACTTCTTCTGATATTCCACGGTATGATATGCTAAACGACACCACCGACGATGGCAACCTAAAATATGCTCTTTGGAAATATGGACCGCAAAATCGAATTTTTGGATCGTTGAAATCAATAATAGCCTCACCAAGCTTATTTTATGACAAGCTAACTGCTATCGGAGCCTATCAATACCTCGAAGAGAGCCGTATTAATCGTAAATACCGAAATAATGACGAAACTACACAACTGGAGAAAGTTAATGTTTATACGCTGAATATAGATATGATAAAAGAGTTATGGAAAAATCACCGGTTGATTTACGGTTTAGAAACTAATTTCAACCATGTTTCCTCAGAAGCTTATACTATTAATATCAGCACAATGGAAAAAACAAGAGCTTTATCGAGATATCCTGACGATGGGAGTAATACGGCTTCCTATGCCGTTTATTTTAATCTTAAAAGCCGATATAGTCAAAGCTTTATTACATCGATCGGTGCACGATTCAGTTACTCACAACTCGATGCAAAATATAGCGAATATGTATCCGATATCCCATACTTAACCTTGGATTACAAGAATAGTTCCTACACCGGTTCATTGGGGTTGATTTACCTTCCATCGGACGATGTCAAGTTAAATCTTTTGCTTTCAACGGGATATAGGGTTCCTAATTTGGATGATCTAGCTAAAATCAGGGCTAAGGGCGATCAGATTACCTTCCCCAATCCTTATGTTGAACCTGAATATACATATAATGCCGATTTAGGTTTATCAAAAACCTTCGATGGATATATTCAGCTTAACGGAACCTATTTTGTTTCATTTCTCACCAATGTTATTGTACGAGTACCATATACATTCGAGAATGGTTCTGATACCATGTTTTACAACGGTGAATATTTAAAAGCCTATGTTAAT
Organism: uncultured Bacteroidales bacterium; assembly: GCA_964392505.1. Taxonomy (GTDB): domain Bacteria; phylum Bacteroidota; class Bacteroidia; order Bacteroidales; family UBA10428; genus UBA10428. Next base: position 1,679 of record CAYMQP010000089.1, on the reverse strand, counting down.
GATAACTCTAACCATGGCATTATACACGGCTTTAGTTTAAGTATGATATCGGATCTTAATTCTAGTGTAAGTTTTAAGGGCACACTGAATTATACCTATGGTCGCGATTTAAGTATGGATGAACCCTTACCACATATTCCCCCTGTTTATGGTCGGGCCGATATTCGTTACGAAATAAAAAAATTCGTATATGAATTTTATTTTATGTATAGCGGATGGAAAAAAATTGAGGACATGTCGACAACCGGCGAGGATAATGAAGAAGAAGGCACAAAGTATGGGTTTCAGGGATGGTACACATTTAATCTGAGAACTACATACCGTGTAAAGCAGAATATCTCATTACAATTTGCACTAGAGAACGTTATGGATAATTTTTATAAACCTTATGCAACAGCTGTTGCAGCTCCGGGTATCAATTTTATCGGCACACTGCGGATCAAGTTATGATCCATTTTATCTGTATATTAACTTATGTGCGATCTGTAAAAAATTTTATTTTTATAAATGAAATTATCTAAAGTATATAAATCGTTTTTTTGCTGAATTCCCTTATTCCTAATTATTCTAAAAGGTTTAAGTGATTTAGACAATCAATCGGATTCAAACATTCCTACTTTTTTTTAAGTTAAGGAATTTCATAAAATACAATTAAATGACCCAGGTAAATCCCATAATTGAAGCTAGCTGGAAAGAAGTCTTAATAGATGAATTTAATGCTGATTATTTTCGATTGCTAAAGGAATTTATTCTAGACGAAAAGAAAAAATACACTTTATACCCCCCGGGAAGTAAAATATTCAATGCCTTTGATCATACTCCACTCCATAATGTACGGGCAGTTATCCTTGGTCAGGATCCCTATCATGGCCGTGGACAGGCTCATGGACTTTGTTTTTCTGTACCAAAAGGAATTACCCAGCCTCCATCGCTGGAAAATATTTTCAACGAATTGCATTCCGACCTGGGCATTCCCATACCTAAGCATGGCAACCTGGAAAGCTGGGCCGATCAGGGTGTACTGCTTCTTAATGCTACTTTAACGGTAAGGGCAAATCAGGCAGGATCGCATCAGGGTAAAGGTTGGGAACAATTTACTGATGCCGTAATTAAAAAAATATCTGATACCCGAACGGGTGTAGTATTTTTACTTTGGGGACGCTATGCCCAGGCAAAAGAAATCCTCATCGATACACAAAAACATCATATTCTGAAAGCAGCACATCCTTCTCCATTCTCAGTCTATAACGGATTTTTCGGTTGCAGGCACTTCTCAAAAACAAATGAAATATTAAGAAGGCAGGGATTACCAGAAATCGATTGGAGAATTTAATATCAGATTTTTATCGTAGCAATTGCCCTTCAATTAATAATAATTAAAAGCGAATTCCGGCATTAAAACCCAGCCAGTATTGCCAGTTATACGATCCTTTATACTCAATTCCATAACCTGGTGCAATTTCATCTGCATCGGATGTATATTTTGTGCTCAACATATTAAATGCTGGTCCGGCAAATAATGCAAAGCGCTTACCCAAATGTTGCACATAATGTAACCTTAGGGTATACATAAAATTATCTTCTTTCATCCATAAATACCGGCTAATGTGATACATATGTGCTTCTACATCGATACTTGATCTCTTTCCTAATGAAGTATTCGATCCAAGTCCCAGCCC
>CAYMQP010000088.1:0-12984 GCA_964392505.1 uncultured Bacteroidales bacterium | reverse complement strand
GAGTACAGGATATTTGATACCGGAATACGTGAAACCTCTATAATCGGGAAGGGAATCGGACTGGCGCTAAGGGGTTTCCGACCTATTGCCGAGATACAATATTTCGATTACCTGCTCTTTGCCTTGCAAACCATCAGTGATGATTTGGCTACTACGCATTGGCGTACTGTAGGCAGACAGGCTGTGCCATTAATAATCAGTACCCGTGGACACCGTTTCGAAGGTATTTGGCATGCAGGCTCTCCTTTGAGTATGATCATTAATTCCATTCGAGGGGTTTATGTTTGTGTACCCCGTAATATGGCACAAGCCGCCGGATTTTATAATACCTTGCTACAAGGTAAAGATCCCGGATTAGTTATCGAACCTTTGATCGGATACCGATTAAAAGAGTTGAAACCCGAAAATATCGGTGAATACCGGATACCCCTAGGTGAACCCGAAATACTTACTATGGGATCGGATGTTACACTGGTAACATACGGTTCGTGTGTTCGCATTGCTGAGGACGCTGCAAAACAGTTAAGGGAATTTAATATAAGTGTGGAATTAATCGATGTTCAGACACTCCTTCCTTTCGATATTAAAGATTCTATTGTTGAATCCGTCAAAAAGACTAACCGTGTAGTATTTTTTGATGAGGATGTTCCGGGCGGTGCAACAGCTTATATGATGCAAAAAGTGCTTGAAGAACAGAAAGCCTATAAATACCTCGATGCTGAACCCAGAACACTGACGGCCATGGAACACCGACCAGCATATGCAACCGATGGCGATTACTTTTCAAATCCCAATGCCGAAAATGTTTTCGATACGATATATGAAATGATGCATGAAGCGAAACCGGCAAAGTATCCCATATTATATTAGCAGAAATGCCTGTTAGTGACTTTGGATAGAAATAAAGTCATCTAATCTGATATCACAGTTTCAATAATCCATTCCGATTCTTCGCTTGTCAAATCCGATCCGCCCCCAAAAACAGCATATTCACCGTACATATCGTCCCAGCAGTGATATTGCCTGCCAAAAAGTTCCAGACTATCCAGGTAAGCTACCTGGCCCTGAAGAATTGACTGCCAGGAATCGGCATAGGTTGTGCGGATTTCGGAAATAGGCGCGATACCATATTCTCCTATAAATAAAGGCTTTTGGAATTCAAGAGTAATTTTTTGGATATCCTGATTAATTTTTTCTTTCCACGATTCAAGTGTTGGCGAACCCCATGGGGCAACATAGGCATGGCTTTCCCAAACGATATCATCACGGTTAACAGGCTGAATGGTACGTTGCCAGTATGAATCCCACAGGAAGGGCATATCTATTATTATTGTTTGCTTCGATCCGGCACTTCTGATTGTATCCACTATTTGTTCCATAAACTCGCTGTAATCATCGCCTAAATGAATTGCTGTTTCACCATCAGGAATTTCGACCTGACAGAAGGGTTCGTTCATGATGCTGTATATTACAAATGAATTTTCCTTGTATCGGTTTACAATATATTTCCAAAGACTGATAAAAGCGCTCCGGTTAATATCCTGGCTGGTAACATCTAAATTGAAAAAATCTCTTATTACAGCATCATATTCAGTTTTATTTGTGGGAGGAGAAACAATATCTTCCCACAGCCATACCGGCAGGCTCAAATATATAGCCCAGTCAGCCTGAGCACCAAAACCGGTGATGGTTAATATGCAGTACATCTCATTTTGCGTGCACCAGTCGACCCAGATATCTACCCAGTTACTAAAGAATTCTTCGTTTATAATATTTCTTTCCGGCATCAGGTCGGGTATTCCCAGTTGGTGTATTTCCAAACAATTGGCGCCAGCATTTTTCATGCGTATAACATCGTCCAACGTAAACCATGCTTCCATAGGCGATGCTGCCGGAGCATGTGAACCCTCCTGTTTCATCCGTTCATTCCAGGTTGCCTGCATACCTTTTAGCGCAGGAGGAACTTCAGGTTCAACATTATCTTTTTTACAGGAAATTACAATAAAGATTAATATTACCTGAATTACAGGCTTAACTATTCGATGAATCATAGGTATTATTTGATTGGCTGCTTGACTAAAGCTAAAAAATGGAATCATATCAGGAAATAAATGATTAACACTGAAAATGGTTATAATACTATTACTAAATAAAACTATTGCATAGCAATTATCCCCCTGGTATTTCTGCCGTCAATATTAATTAGAAGTTGTTTATCAAACCTGATATGTCTAATAGTATCACTTTCGAAACAAGCTTCCTTTTTATTGAGATATTCGAAATTTACAAGCCCATCGTTTATATGGGGTACCAGGGTAAAATAGCCAACTCCAAAACTTGTGAGGTTATGAAAAAAGTGGGTTCCCTGGCTGGGATCGACCTTATAATCTTCAATACCCAGTTCAATCAGTAACCGAACGTTTGCAATTTGCACCCACTTAACAGGAATTCCCAGCCATGGATCGGCCGATCCCCAGCGACCCGGACCCATTAGAACGTATGTCCTTTTTTCCTGAGCCATTTTACGGTTTAACAACTCTATTTCGTTTGCTATATTTTTATTTTGGGAAGGATCAAATTGTTTGGTTTTTACATAAACTATATCCATAACTCCTTCAATAGTACCATTACCCATCGCTTTGTTTGATTGTAGAATTAAACGCTCCTCTGGAATGTTTGTAATATCAATATCTCTTCTACCGTAATAGGTAACAATGGGCCGTACCTGAAGGTAATTGAATAATTTGGGTTCACCTTCGGGAGTATCAAGATTTGCCGCGAATTCGATTTCAACCGGATGATTCATCGCCTCGCTGCTGGTTTTAAGAAGATCGTTGATTATTTCAGGCAGGGGAAAAGTATCGTGATTAAGAACATTTGAGAAGGTAATGATTCTTTTCCCTTTATAAAGTAATCCATCCCGTATTACCTGGTTATCCAAATCGTAGGTCGAGGCAGCAAAAACGAATGAGCGGTCTTTCTCAGCTTCTTTAACAGGTAAATGAAGCAGGTTGATTTTATCATCGGTTGAAGGTTTAAAGCTTTCAGGTTTTAGATCAATAGCGTAAAAGTATTTTTGAGTGTCTTTTAACGCTTGATTTGGACTGGAGAGCTGAATAATATTCCGCGGAAACTTTGGAGAAAATCGTATTGATATGCCACCTTCAACAATCTGTTTTCCAAGTCCGTATGCCAGGTTCACGATACCTTCATCGGTTTTTTCCTTACCCACCGGATAATAGTTGAGCGAGCGCGCAACACCTGATAGGGTAGGATAAAAATAACCGCGGTACCTATTACCACAGACCGATTGGATAATGATTCCCATTTTTTCTTCGTCGATAAGATTCGAAGTAGCCATTAAGTAGGATTTGCTTTCCTGGAAAAATACAGAGGCATACACGCTTTTAATAGCCTGTTCAAGCTTCATAAGGGCAATAGTCGGATCACTGACTGGGGGTACCATATAGGTATTATAAATGCCCGCAAAAGGTTGTAAAAGCGAGTCTTCGAGTTTACTCGACGATCGAACGGCAATGGGATTCTGTGCTATGCTAGCAATACTGTAAAGATCGTCACGTATTTTTTGAGGAAAATCGGCCTGTATGAATCGATTCAGTATTTCCTGATCATTATTGGTTGATATAGCAAAAGGATAGAGTTTATTTTTTAACATAAACTCGTCGTAAATATCGGTACTTAATACCACGGTAGGAGGTACAGAAATCATAACTTCCGGATACTTGTATATAAGATTTTCTTTCTTCAGTACCGAAGCCATAAAAGCTAATCCGCGTGCTTTACCACCTAAACTACCTTGCCCGATGCGTGAAAAGAGAAGATAATCATCGAATTTACTTCGGTTGAATTCTGCTATAACACCACGGGCTTTACTCACTCTAAAATTAGCAATGCTATTATATATATAGTTACGAACCTCATCCGGATTTGAGAAATCGTCGTACTTGGCTTCCTTAAAACGTTTAGCAATGGGAAATAAAGCTCGGGCATTCAACCATTTCGAAAAATCGTCTTTGCGTGTATGGTATTCCAAAATATCGTCGGGTACGGAGAGAATAAGTTCTTGGAGCGATTTCAAATCATGTGCAATAAAAGCCTCTTTATCGGTTTTCGGATCGATAAACACAAATTCACCGAACCCGAAATTTTTAAAAATGTATTCTTTTAGCTCATTTAGAAGGTTTTTTGAGTATTTATTCAGAAATCCTGATTTAAGCTGTTCGGCCAACTCTTTATTCGATGAGTCGGATGATTGAAGTAAGAATGGTATGTTGGGATCATCGTTTTTAACGTGTTTGCAGAAATTGAACCCTGCTTTCGCTTTCGTGTCTCGTCGATCGGGAGCAATCTTATAACTTACATCGGAAATAATACCTAAAATATGTCCTCGATATTTTTCATAGTAAGCTACTGCTTCCTGATAATTTTTGGCCAGCAGTATTTTTGGTCGTCCGCGACGGCGTAGCATTTGCTGGTGTTCGTTCAGGGCTTCCTTAACAAATTCTTTCGATTGCTCCAAAATAATCCGGTACAACAAAGGTAAATATGAGGAAATATAACGGACCGAATCTTCAATAAGGAGAATTGATTGTACACCAATTTTAAGAATATCATTCTCAGCATTCATCGAATCTTCGATAAGTTTTATGATAGCCAGAAAGATATCCGGATTACCCAGCCAGCAAAAAACATAATCAACAGCTGAGAGATCTTCCTTCTCGAGCTGAAGTGATACCTCACGGGAAAAATGGGTAAGCACCACTAAAGGTATTTCCGGATTGAGTTGTTTCAGTTGTTTGGCCAGGTAAAATGCATTTGTGTCGCCTGTACTGAGCATTTCAATTACCAGGTCGATATTCTCATTTTCCAGTATTTGTATGGCTCTCTTCGCTGAACTGGCATGAATAAAAACTGGAGGATAGCGTAAATTAAGTGAAACGTATTCATTAAAGATATGCTCGTCTATTCGTCCATCCTCTTCAAGCATATAGAAATCATACTGACTGCAAGTTACCAGTACTTTTCTGATTCTTTTTTGCATTAACAAATTGAAAGAAGTATCAGCTGAATAGGAGGTTAGATTGCTATCAGTTTGGATAGGCATTCTATTTAGTCTAAGAAATTTTAAAAGTATGTCCGCTCCTGAGCAGATCGTCTACGCTTTTAATTTTCGATCGTTTCTTGGCTTCTTTAATCTGCTTGTTCAAGAGACATTCATAAACTCCTGTTTTCCATTCTCTGATAATACCCATGGCGACCGGGTAATCGGGCCGTGTCATTCGTGAAAGCATATAATGCCGGGTATCATCCGGATTATGTGCGTTATGAATGAGTATATCTTCTTTTCTTACACCATTTTCCCCAATTTTAGCTACAATAAACTTTGAGCCACTCTGCATAAGGCCTTTGTCTCGGTTTTTGCCAAAAATCATAGGTTTACCGTGCTCAAGATATATCTGATGTTCTTCTCTAACTTCTTTTCCGGTAATATCAGCATGTACCTTGTTATTAAATATTACGCAATTCTGTAACACTTCTATAAGTGAAGTACCCTTATGCTGTGCAGCCTGAATGAAGACTTCAGTCATCATTTTGGGATCGTTATCAACCACACGGGCATAAAAGGTTCCCTGGGCTCCCATAGCTAGCTCTCCAGGCAAGAATGGAGGCTCAATGGTTCCGTCGGGAGAGGTTTTTGTAATACTGCCAAGTGGTGTTGTTGGGGAATATTGTCCCTTTGTAAGACCGTAAATCTTATTATTGAATAAGATAATATTTACATTAATGTTACGTCGCAGTATATGAATAAAGTGATTTCCTCCTATTGCCATGGAATCGCCATCGCCAGTTATAACCCATACACTCAATTCGGGATTAGCTATTTTAATTCCTGATGCTATGGCCGGAGCTCTTCCGTGCAAACTGTGAAAACCGTATGCATTAATATAGTAAGGGAAACGACTTGAACAACCTATTCCCGATACGAATACTATGTTTTCTTTTGGTACCCCGATTTGGGGTAATGCTTTTTTTATCGCCGATAGTACAGCGTGCCCGCCGCATCCGGGGCACCATTTAACCTCGGAAGCAAGGTTAAAATCAGTAGGTCTAATAATAGGTGCTGCAGTTTCAAAGGCCATAACTAAATTTCCTCCAAAATTTCATTGAATTTACTTTTCAACTCCGATATCATGAATGGTAAACCTTGTACTTTGTTGTATTGCAGATAATCGAAGTTGGGATGTTTTGAACGTAAATAAGTTGCGAATTGTCCCATATTAAGCTCACAAACAATCCGCTTTTTAAAGCCTTTAAGTATTTCTTTTGTATTTTTTGGTAGCGGGCTTATATAGTTAAATTGCACCAGCGATATACTTTTTCCTTCGCTCTGGAGTTCTTTTACAGCTGAATATAGAGCTCCATATGTGCCTCCCCAGCCTATAACCAGAAGATCGCCACGTTTTTTACCGAATATTTCCTGCTGTGGAATGTAATTTGCAATTCGTTCTATTTTTTCAGCCCTTGTTAATACCATAATTTCATGATTCAACGGGTCATGCGAGACTTCACCCGTGACATCGGCTTTTTCCAGACTACCAATTCTGTGCTGCAATCCCTTTTGCCCGGGAACAGCCCAGTAACGCGATAATTTCTCAGGATCTCTGTTATAAGGTAAATAAAATGGATCATCATCTTTAATCAGTGGTGGTTCTATAGGCATTAGGGCATCTGTATCGGGTATGGGCCAAAGCTCTGAGCCATTTGCCAGATATCCGTCGGTTAATAAAATAACCGGGGTCATATGCTCAATAGCAATCTTTGCTGCGTGATAGGTAAAGTGAAAACAGTTGGCTGGTGTTGAAGCGGCTAATACCACGCAAGGACTTTCACCATTACGGCCATAGAGTGTTTGAAACAGATCGCCCTGTTCGCTTTTGGTGGGCAGGCCTGTTGATGGTCCACCACGTTGCACATCGATAACCACAAGGGGTAGTTCAGTTATTACAGCCAAACCGATAGCTTCCCCTTTCAAAGCAAGACCCGGCCCTGAAGTTGATGTCACACCCAGTCCGCCTGCATACGATGCACCGATTGCTGAACAGATTCCGGCAATTTCATCTTCGGCCTGAAAAGCAATGGCGTTGAGATGTTTCATAGTTGCCAATTCCTGCAGGATTTCGGATGCAGGTGTTATAGGATAGGAGCCGAGAAATAATTTTCGTTTCGATTTTTCAGCGGCGGCTAGCAAGCCCCAGGCAGTAGCCTGATTGCCAGTAATATTACGAAAGAGCCCTTTTCCTTTTATTGCTGGATTCACCTGAAATGTAATTGCCATAGCTTCTATGGTCTCAGCATAATTGTATCCCGAATGCAATACAGAAATATTGGCTTTTTTAAGGGAAAGTTTTTTCTTGAATTTTTCTTTTAGGAAGGTTTCGCCAATTTTTAAATCACGATTAAACATCCAATATAGCATGCCGGCTACAAACTGATTACGCATTTTATCTGCGGTTCGAGGATCTATTTCAAATTCTTTAACGGTAGCCCTTGTTAAACTAGTAATTGGTGCCTTAATAACGTTATAACCTTCCAAAATACCTTCGTGTAATGGATCTTCAACATACCCAGCTTTTTTATAATGCCGGCTGTCGAAATTATCTATATCGATAATGAGTGTTGCTCCCTGTTTCAGCCAGCGGAGGTTAGCTTTTAATGCTGCCGGGTTCATTGCTACCAGAACATCGGCCTTATCGCCAGGAGTCTGGATTTCTTTCTGCCCGATATGCACCTGAAAACCCGATACGCCTGAAATGGTACCTTCAGGAGCTCGTATTTCGGCTGGATAGTCGGGAAATGTGGATAGATCGTTTCCCACAAAAGCCGAAGTTTCAGAAAACTGACTTCCGGTGAGTTGCATACCATCGCCCGAATCACCTGCGAATTTTACTACAACCTCTTCAAGTTCAATCACTTTCTTATCTCTCTTCATCGCCATGGAAGTAGAACTGATAACTTCAAATCAATAATAAATAAGGTAGTTATTTCGGTTTAACAATGTTAGAAAATACTTCACAATTTGTAAACAAATAAGACTCAAAAAAAGTTTTAACATGATGAATATCATACTTTTGACAATCATTAAGAATTCCTAAAAGAGACATAATTTAGTCTTTGTTGTTAATTAAATTACTATCGGAAATTACTTATTTGCATTCTTAATTCCTTCATCCAGGAATTCCAGAAAGTGTTCAATATTAGGACTGTAGGTATAGTATTTTTCAGTTGTTAAAATTTGGCCATTAGAATTAACTATTGCATATAAGGGTAATGCGTTTGAGTTGAATTTGGTTATTTGCAGATCACTGAATTTTTTCCCGATAGTATTTTTTATTTTCCCGTCAATCGATGATGTAATCCATTCTTCTTCAGGAAGTTTGGTTCGATCGTCGGTGTATAATATAGCAACGATAAATTCGTTTTTTAATTTTGTTAACACTTGCGGATCAGACCAGACTTCGGCATACATTTTTTTGCAATTCTTACATGAATGACCCGCGAAATCGAGCAATACAGGTTTATTTAATTGCCATGCACAATTCAGGGCTTCTTCATAGTCGAAGTAGCCTTTCAATCCAAGAGGAAGGGCGAGGATATCGGAATACTTTGGATTTTCATCACAAATAACGGATTCTATTGTATAATTACCCACAGCCCTTGTCGATACCTCCAATCTATTAACCATTGGAATATTTTTTAGCGAACTTTTCATTGGTAGAAAGGGTGAAATACTTTTTAACGGAGCGCCAAATAATCCCGTAATTAAATAAAGTGAAAAACTGAAGGAGGCAATAACAAGCATTAACCGTAATAAAGAAATGGAGGTAACGGGGCTATCATGAGTAAACCTTATTTTGCCAAGTAAATATAATCCGAGAAGGAAGAATAAAATAATGATGATCGACAACATTACCTCACGAGTAAGAAAGCCGATTCGAAGATTTCCCAAAAACACCAATGAGAAAAGAAGTAATATAAAGGCAAAGACTACTTTAACTTCGTTCAACCAGCCACCCGATTTTGGCATCGATTTTAATAATCCGGGGAATATGGCAAGAACGGTAAAAGGTAATGCAAAAGAGATGGAGAAACCGAACATAGCAATTGTAGGTTCGACGATATTACCACGCAATGCACCTGCTAAAATACTACCCATAAATCCAATAATACAGGAAAAACTTATTACAACCGTTGCAAGGGCCATAAAAAACGGGCCTAAAAACCCTCCTTTATCAGCCTGCTGATCGATTTTGTTGGACAAACTACCCGGAAGTGTAATCTCGAACATACCAAAAAATGAGAAAGCCAGCGTAAGGAATATCAGGAACAATATTAAGTTAGGTAACCAATGGGACGATATTAAATGTACTAGATCTACTCTGGAAACACCCACTAAAAATCCTATAAGTGTATAGATTAATATTATAGAAAGACCAAACATAAGGCCGTTTGCAATAGCTTTTCCGCGTGATGTATCACGCATAAAAAAAGAAACCGTCAAAGGAATTACAGGATAGACACATGGGGTTATTACAGCGGCAAATCCTGCCAAAAAAGCCAGAAAGAATAATTTCAGCAAAGAAATATCACCCATAGACTGTTCTTCGTTTAATGTACCCGTTGTTTTAATAGTACTGTATTCATCAACAGCGGTATCTGGTTTTGAATTATTGATCGATACAAATTTTTGAGCTCTATCGAATGAAGTATCTGCAGTTTTAGTTTGAAGGGCTGGCAGTTTTTCTCCTTCAGCATTTTGCTTATCCAATTGTTTTGATTTTGCTTCGGATACCTGAACCGATTTTGATCCCAGCTCAAATGTGAATTCCACCTCCTTTGGAGGGAGGCATCTTGAATCGTCGCATGCCATAAATTCTAAGCTCCCTTCGACAGAAATTTTCTTCCCTGCCGGAACCTTCACTCTGCGTGTAAAAGTAATCTGGTCACTAAAAAGCTCCACATCCATCTCGAAAGTCGGGTCGTATTTTATTTTGGGTTTTTTCTGTGGAGTTATTTTGCTACTAAAATTAATGTCCGGAATATCAATAAAATAAAAAGATGTAGGAATGGGTCCATTCTCGGGAATATTTAATCCATACATATGCCATCCTTTGTCTATGGTAGCATTAAATATCAATTCATACTCATTATTAGCTATATGTTTCGATGAAAATTTCCAGTGTACAGGATTCAATACCTGGGTGTGAGCATATATTAGTGATGCAAGTATAAATCCAAATGTGAAACTAAGTTTCTTCATAAGTTTTTTTTTAAAGTTATTAAAAACATACGCTTAACATATGTACAAATATAGATATTACAATGTAATGATGATATCTGTTCGGTGTTTTTGTCGTTGTAGGTATAGACAACTTACAATAAGAATGTTGTCAGGATTATTAATAAAGCAGGGATAAATGAACATATATAAAAAATCGAATATCAGTGTGACATCTCTACGCCGTTCTCGTTAAAAATCCTGTATTCGAGAAAATCATAGGAACTAATGGGTACTACTTTAATTTTACATCCGAATTCCCGTTTCCATTTTTTAGTCTGGGAAAATAATCCTCCTTTCGTAATATATGCGGCTATATAAGGATGAAGTCGTAATATAATCTTTTTTAATTTTTTTCTATTAAGTATTTCATCAAGGGTATGTTCAATACGTTCGATTTGCAATATACTGGGAGAAATCTCACCAGTACCTGAACATGTAGGGCATTTTTCGCGTGTATTGATCTCCATTTCAGGGCGTACACGCTGTCGGGTTATCTGCATTAAACCAAAACGGCTGAGAGGAAGAATACTGTGTTTTGTTCTATCTTCTTCCATTTGCTGCTTCATGCGTTCGAACACTTTATTTTTATTTTCCTGGGAGTGCATATCGATGAAATCGATAACGATAATTCCACCCATATCCCTGAGTCGAAGCTGACGAGCAATTTCATCCACAGCAGCAAGATTCACCTCGAGAGCATTTGTTTCCTGGCTATCCATCGATTTTGCCCGGTTTCCGCTGTTTACGTCAATAACATGTAATGCTTCGGTGTGCTCAATAATAAGATAGGCACCGCTCTTAAATGAAACAGTTTTTCCAAAAGAAGCTTTGATTTGTTTTTCAACTCCAAACTTCTCAAAAATGGGAGTGGAGCTTGTGTAAAGGTTAACGATTCGTTGTTTCTCCGGTACAATAGTACTGATATACTCCCGCACTTCCCTGAATACATTCTCGTCATTAACATGAATACTGTTGAATGAAACGTTGAGTATATCCCGTAGAATAGCTGAAGTTCGGTTTAATTCGCTAATGATAAGAGCCGGCGGTGTTGTACCTCGTAATCTATCGAATGCCGATTCCCATTTTTTCACCAGATTCCGGAGTTCTTCGTTGAGAATCTTAACCATTTTATTTTCTGCAACTGTACGTACAATTACACCGTAATTATTTGGACGTATACTTTGCATTAATGTGCGTAAACGCTTTCGTTCCTCTTCCGATTTAATTTTTTGCGAAACGGATACTTTGTCGTTAAATGGCATTAAAACCATATTTCGTCCGGCGAGTGCTATTTCAGAAGAAAGTCTAGGACCCTTTGTCGAAATGGGTTCCTTGGCAATTTGTACCAAAATATATTTTCCGGTAGTAAGCACATCACCAATTTTCCCGTTTTTATCAATATCCTTTTCACGTCGGAATTTTTGCATGGATAATGATTTGCCCTTGCGACTGAGGGCAGCTTCGAGGAATTTCTGAAGTGAACGAAATTGGGGTCCAAGGTCCAGATAATGCAGGAAAGCATCCTTTTCGTATCCTACATCAATAAAAGCAGCATTTAAACCGGGCATTATTTTCCGGATACGGCCCAAATAAATATCGCCAACTGAAAATTTCGGATTACTTTTCTCTTTACTTAGTTCAACGAGTCTTTTATTTTCTAATAAGGCGATGTCTATTTCATACGAAGCAGCATCAATAATAAGTTCCTTTGTCACTGGTATTATACAGTTGCGAAGAGATATAACAGTGATGAAGCAGGACTATTACGAAAATGATAAACCTAAAGTCAGGACGACTCTAGGTTTATTCAACAATAAGGTAATGTAAATTATTACTGTTATTTCTTCTTCTTGTGTCTATTTTTACGAAGTCTTTTTTTCCGCTTGTGAGTAGCCATCTTGTGCCTCTTTCTCTTCTTTCCGCTCGGCATGATAAAAAGTTTTAATCTAAAAAGTTTTCTTCTTACTTAATATTTGATTTTACTTTATTCACAAACGTTTTTGCAGGTTTAAATGCCGGAATATAGTGCTCTGGGATTATAATGGTTGTGTTTTTAGAAATGTTACGAGCTGTTTTCTTAGCTCTCTTTTTTACGATAAAGCTCCCAAAGCCTCTCAGGTATACGTTTTTTTCTTTTGTTAGTGAATCTTTCACGACTTCCATAAAGGCTTCAACTGTCTTTTGGACAGTAATTTTTTCAATTCCGGTGTTTTTTGAAATTTCGTTTACAATATCTGCCTTGGTCATTTTTAAAAGCTTTAATTATCAATTATTTACATTAGTATCATCCAAAATGAGTTGCAAATATAAATTATTTCCGCCGATAAACGAAATCCATCTATATTAAATTTGTTATTTGTTATAAATTTATAACTACCTTATCTGATGAATGTTTCAAAGAAGCTTGGAAAATGGTACGATAATAATAAAAGAATTTTACCCTGGCGTGAGCGGCTGAATCCTTATCATATTTGGTTATCGGAAATCATTTTGCAGCAAACACGAGTTAACCAGGGCACGAGTTATTATTTAAAATTTATTAAGAAGTTTCCGGATATCGCCAGATTGGCGGCTGCATCTGTTGAAGAAGTCCTGATTCTTTGGCAAGGTTTGGGGTACTATAC
>CAYMQP010000087.1:0-12992 GCA_964392505.1 uncultured Bacteroidales bacterium | reverse complement strand
GTACGTGACGAAACATAGGCAACTATATTATCACCGCTTTTCAAATTTGAAATTGGCATGCCTACTAAACCGCTTTCGATATCTTCAATATTACCATTATAATAAATCCGGAGCGATTCCATATTCTTATCATAAAACACAATAAGGCTGTCTTCTACCTTATATAATGGGCATCGTGTACTCAATGTCACATCTTGTCCGTTTTCAATAACCTTTAGCTTTTCAAAAATTGAGTAAGCGGCCAGATGATCAGTTGCATAATATTTGGTTGCACCACCCGGTTCGAGTTTTGTAATTTCACCGTTCTGATATAATTTCAGATGACCCTGGCTGTTTACATAAAGAACACTGTTACCGCCAATAGCAAATGATTGTACCTGAAGATCTTCTGCTTTTATACTTTCTCCTTTATCGAATATGAAAAACCTGTCCATATAATCGGTATAGGCTCCCAGGTATTGTGCATGAGCAACTACTACAGATAAAGAATAATATATCAGAGAAAAATACCACCAGTATTTCATTGTGGAATATTATTGTAAATGTGACTAATCAAAAGTAAACATTATAGGACTCATCTCAAAAATCGCTATAATATCCTAGATCAATATTTTTTGACAGAAACAACCGGTGAGTTCAGAATAAACCTGCCATTTATCGAAATAAAAATCATGTTAATACATCAGATTTAACATTTTTTAAAAAATAAGGTTAAGTACGAACATACAGTTAACTAAATTGTTACTAATTTTGTATGATCTAAATCATCAGTTTCTGATAACAAAGATCATAATTAATTATTTGATCTGACTTGTTTCATTTGATACTTTTGTACAAGTGGTGAATTGTACCCTGCATTAACTTATATCAACATGCTAGAAGTTAAATATAACATTAAAAGCTTAATTTCAAGCATTTACGAATGCCAGAAGAAGATTATAATCAACCGCAGGTTTATTCGAGAGCTTGAATCGGAAGGCCAGAGTACCACGCAGCTCGAACGAGAAAATAGAGACCTTGAAGGGCAAATTTCAAATTACCAGAAGGAACTCAGAAAAAAATATCAGTTCTCGTATTAAATTAAACGTATTAATTTTAATTTAACCACATTATAAAAGGCTGATAATATCAGCCTTTTTTTAGGCTTAAATGTGAATTACCTCGTTATAGGCAGCAGCTGCAGCTTCCATAATAGCTTCCGACATAGTTGGGTGAGGATGAACTGATTTGATGATTTCGTGTCCGGTAGTTTCGAGATTGCGTGCCACAACCATTTCGCCTATTAGTTCGGTAACATTAGCACCTATCATGTGAGCCCCAAGTAACTCCCCATATTTAGCATCGAAAATAAGTTTGATGAAACCGTCTTTCTGCCCTGCAGAATTTGCCTTACCTGAAGCAGAATATGGAAATTTACCAATCTTTAATTCGTATCCTGCTTCTTTTGCAGCTTTCTCTGTCATGCCCACCGATGCAACTTCGGGATTAGTATAGGTACAGGCAGGAATATTATTATAATTAAAGGGGTAAGGATTTAAACCTGCTATTTTTTCGACGCATGCGATACCCTCGGCAGAAGCGGCATGAGCAAGTGCCGGTCCTGAAACAATATCGCCAATAGCATATATCCCATCGACCGATGTCCGATAATACTCATTGACCTTTACTTTGTTATTTTCAATTTGAACACCCACCTTTTCGAGTCCTATATTTTCAATATTCGGAGTTATTCCAACTGCCGATAATACAATATCGGCTTCCCGAATTTCTTCTCCCTTTTTTGTTTTTATGGTCACCTTGCACTTTTTTCCCGAAGTATTAACTTTTTCAACTGTTGAATCGGTAAGTACAACTATTCCCATTTTTTTAAATGAACGCTCTAATTGTTTGGAAACCTCTTCATCTTCGAGGGGAACAACGTTAGGAAGAAATTCAACCAGGGTAACCTTAGTTCCTAAGGCAGCATAAAAATTAGCAAACTCACTTCCAATAGCTCCTGAACCAACTACGACCATTGATTCGGGCTGTTTATCGAGTGTCATTGCCTTGCGATAACCAATTATTTTCTTACTATCCTGCTTCAGATTAGGCAGTTCGCGCGATCGAGCACCTGTGGCAAGTATAATATGATCGGCAGAATATTTATTTTTTTTACCATCAGTTGATTCAACTTCGACTGTCGTGCTATCGGTTATCCTGGCAAATCCTTGAATATGATCGATTTTATTTTTTTTAAATAAAAATTGTATACCCTTACTCATACCATCAGCAACAGTGCGGCTCCTTTCTATCATGGCTTTAAAATCGGGCTTTACATCGCCCGGAATAATAACACCATACTCCAATGCGCGCTTTGTATATTCATAAACCTGGGCACTTTTCAGAAGCGATTTCGTGGGAATGCAACCCCAGTTTAAACACACACCTCCCAATTCGCTTTTTTCCATCACACCTACTTTTAAACCTAATTGTGAAGCCCGGATAGCGGCAACATAACCTCCGGGGCCACTTCCAATAACAATAAGATCGTATTTCATTCTAGTAATATTAAATAAAGTCCATAATTGCTAAAACCAAAATTAAAAGATTCTAAATTAAAACAACTCCGTAGTAAGCCAGTTTGTTCAGTTTTAAATTAGCTAAAGTTGATACTAACGTCATTAATCTTTGCCAAAATAATGAGCAAGTACCACTTGTGCTGCAGCGAAGGAGCTTATTTTATTATTCAGTATGTCATCCTGTAACTTATCGATTCTTTTTTGGATACCCTTATCGTCATAAAAATTATTACTAAGTGTCTCTTTAATTGTATCGTGCATCCAGTGAAGAGCTTGTTGGTTTCGTCTTGAATTGAAAAAACCATTCCGGGTGGCATATTTTTTATAGTCAATAATGTTATCCCAGATCTGTTCCATACCTGAATTTTGAAAAGCCGAACATGTAATTATCTTTGATTTCCAACCCGATTCGGAAGGAGGAAACATATGAAGCGCCGATTGATAATGTGCAGCTGCTCTTTGGGCATTTTCAATATTTGAACCATCGGCCTTGGTAATAACGAGCATATCGGCCATTTCCATGATACCTCGCTTTATACCTTGTAGTTCATCCCCTGCTCCTGCCAGAAGTAATAGCACAAAAAAATCGACCATGGAATGTACTGCTGTTTCCGATTGTCCCACACCTATTGTTTCAACAAAAATGACATCGTATCCGGCAGCTTCGCATAATAATATTGATTCGCGTGTTTTTCGGGCTACTCCTCCAAGTGTGCCTGATGAAGGAGATGGACGAATAAAAGCATTTGATTGAGAAGAGAGTGTTTCCATTCGCGTTTTATCGCCAAGAATACTGCCTTTTGATCGTTCACTGCTCGGATCGATAGTAAGTACTGCCAATCTATATCCATTTCTTGTTAAATATGTACCAAGCGATTCAATAAAAGTACTTTTACCAACGCCGGGAACACCAGTTATTCCGATACGGATAGACTTACCTGCGTAAGATAAACAACCCTTTATGATTTCTTGAGCCTGTTCAATATGTTCGGGTAAATAACTTTCAACCAGTGTAATAGCCCTGCTGAGAATGGTTCTGTCACCCTTAAGGATTCCATTGATATATTCACTTACCGAAAGTTTTGCCCTTTTTTTCTGATGCAGATTAGGATTTATCGATGGAGGGTGTTTAACTCCTTTCGAAACTGAGAGAGCACTTCCGGATTTACTTTTTTTCCCCATTAATAGATAAAGCTGTATCAACATAAATACAAATATACCTTAATGGAAATAATTATAACGTAGTAAAAAAATTAGTATATATCCTGGCTTTTGATATAACCTTCGATAAATAGGTATTTCTTATACAATTTGGGATCGTTAGTCACAACCGTAATTCCATTTTTAAAATTGCCTGAACGCCCTTTGGGGTAAAACATCGCATCGATATATGTTGAATCACCGGGAGCAAGTGTACTCTTTTCGGGTTTCACAGCCGTGCACCCACAGGAAGGCTTAACAGCACGAATGATTAATTCAGATTGCCCATCATTTCGGATTAAGAACCGGCAATCAATAGGATCATCTCGTGTAATAGTATCGTAAATATAGGTGTCTTTGCTATAACTGGCTATAGGTGCCATTTCCATTTGTTCTTGAGTAAGAACACTGAAATCCTCTCTGATATTTGCTGTTATAGTGAGCTTAATATTCTCGTCTTCTTTGTTGTTAAGAACAACAGGTATTTGATCGATCACAACATCCCAGTCATCGAGTTTTTCTGTACAATATTGCACTTCAATTTGTCCATATTCGCCTGGTTGCAAAACTTGTGGATCAACCAGCAAAGCAAGATGATCAGGAAGATTAGCGAAACCAACCTCAACCGAATAACTTGCAGGGTTGGCAATAATAAGACTTTTAACTCCAGTGGCACCCTTATATAAATATCCCAGGTTTATAACATTAGTTTGAATTTTTAATACACCTAGTGCATGAGTAAGATTTTCCATCTTGAGTGGAGGAATTACCGTTCCGCTTATTGTGACAAACATATTTGCATTGTGTGCCGTGCTCTGTATTTGAACGGTTTTGTGAAATGCTCCCGGGCGATTCTTTGGATTGAACTCGATTTCGACAAATCCTTCATTGCCCGGCAATACAGGATTCTTTGTCCACACAGGAATGGCACAACCACAGGTAGTACGTACATTAGTAATAGTTAATGGTTCGGTACCGCTATTTGTAAAATAAAATCGATGATGAACAATACCTTTGTCTTCAAAAATGCGTCCAAAATCGAAAGAATTTGAAGATAGCGTTAGAATAGCTCCTTCATTTATTTGTGTATATGATATAATATGGACCGCTAGAAAGGCTGTAATCAATATCCCTCTCATTCAGATACTTTTATCATTCTAACGAAAATAGCCAGAATAAAGTTATGGTTACTGGGTGTTTTTACTCAAATAATTCGGTAAATAAAACCAAAAGCATGTATTTTATAATAGAATCGAATCGCAAGTTAAATGATGCCAGATAAACTAAATTTAATTGTAACCTAAACAAGACAAAAAGTTGTATTATATCTTCGCTACAACAGACAGTTATATGCAAAATAAGATTATTAAGTTAAGCACGAACTATCTTTTTTCAACGAGTTCTTCTGCAAATTTTTTGTATTTACACTATTTTTATCTTTTCTTCTTCATAACAGAGACTTTGCATGAGCAAGCGGCTGATACATAAGTTAATTTTCCTTCTTATTCTGATGGTATCTCCGAAATTACCGGCCCAATTCTATAATGGCCATCAAATGACTTTCGGTAAAAACCGGGTGCAATACAACGATTTTTATTGGTCATTTCTTCGTTACGATCGTTTCGATACGTATTTTAATGAATATGGTAAACCAATTGCTGAATATACAGCACAATATGCCCAGAAGGAATTAGCCCGTATCGAAAACCTGTTCGATTATACACTTGACAGGCGTATTATTTTCATCATATATAATAAGTTATCTGATTTCCGTCAGAGTAACATTGGACTTGTTACAGGAAAATCGGAAAGTAACATTGGCGGTGTAACTCAAATCGACAGAAACAAAGTATTCATTTATTTCGAAGGCGATTATCATAAACTGGAACAACAGATTTCTGGCGCCATTGTGCAGGTACTTATTGCCGAAATGATTTACGGGCTTGATCTTAAGCAAAATCTTACCAGC
The DNA here is from genome assembly GCA_964392505.1 of uncultured Bacteroidales bacterium. Classification (GTDB taxonomy): domain Bacteria; phylum Bacteroidota; class Bacteroidia; order Bacteroidales; family UBA10428; genus UBA10428. The sequence continues at coordinate 7,265 of CAYMQP010000087.1, read as the reverse complement.
TCAACTCTTATTAACCTCCCCGACTGGTATATCGATGGACTCGTAGCATATATATCGAAGGAATGGGATATTGAAACGGAAAACCGGGTCAAAGATGGTATATTAAGCGGAAAATATAAAAAATTCAGCAGGCTGGTTGGTGATGATGCCCGTTATGCCGGCCATTCGTTTTGGCGGTACATTGCCGAAGTTTATGGAGAATCGGTAATACCTAGTATCATTTACTTAACCAAAATCAATAAGAATGCCAACATCGGATTTCTTTACGTTGTTGGAGCACCTTTGAAAAGTTTGGCCCGCGACTGGAAAGAATATTACACTAACTTGTATTCGGAATATTCAGATCTGAATGAAATACCTAAAGAAGGGCAGGTTCTTAAACGTCCTAATAAAAGAAGAGTTTATGAGCAAATTAAGATCAATCCCAATGGTAAATATATAGCTTATGTTACGAACCAGATGGGGCAATATAAAATATGGCTGCATAACCTGGAAACGGGTAAAAAAAAGAAAATTCTTAAAAGAGAACATAAGTTGGAACAAATTACCGATTATTCGTATCCTGTGTTGGCGTGGCACCCCTCGGGACGTATTTTAACTTTTATCACCGAAGAAGAAGGCGGATTGAAATTGTACTATTTCACTTTTGGTGAAAAGAAAATGCAAAAACGAAATTTGTTGTATTTCGAAAAAGTACTTGATTTCAGTTTTTCAAACGATGGGTCTCTTTTAGTACTTTCTGCAATTAAGGAAGGCCGAACCGATATTTATGTGCACAATTTAGCTGCCGGAACTAACCATCAAATAACTAATGATATAGCTAACGATTTTAATCCACGTTTTATTAATAATTCAAAGCAGATAATCTTTAGCTCCGATCGTCGTTCCGATTCGCTCTCTGTAGCCAGCACTGATATGAAAATGTCGCCAACTACCGATCTTTTTATATACGATTATATTACAAGGGATGATAAATTAATGCGGCTTTCAGATGATAACTATGTTAATAAGATCCAGCCACTTGAAATAGGACATAATAAATTCATTTCTTTAAGTGATAAGAATGGTATTATGAACCGATATTATTCGAAGTTCGACAGTACGATCAGTTTTGTTGATACAACTATACACTATCGCTACTTTGCTCAAACAAGACCTCTAACTAATTATCCGCGTAACATTCTCGAACATGATTATGATCGGAGAACAAGTACGGCTGCCGAAATTGTTTTTAAAAAGGGGCGCTTTTATATGTTTGATCGGCCATTTGAAAGTGAAACCTATATTAACGAAGACCTGCCCAAGACAAAATTCCGCACAAAACTGAGTAAAAAACTGATGAAAAAGGACAGCTTGCAGAATATTGAGATAGTTGAAATACCAATCGATTCAGTGCAGGATAACAGGCTTATTTATCAGAGCGATACAGTGAGTTTCGACCGGACGGAAATTGATATCAATAATTACATTTTCGAGATTGAGCGTCTAAATTTATATAACAGTAAGCTGGAGGAGCAAAACATCAATATACGGGTAGTAGAAGAAGAGGAGGAAGAAGAAAAAAAAGTTCGAATATACCAGGAGGCATTTTACCAGAATTATATTGTAAGCCAGATTGATTTTAGCTTTCTCAGCGAATCCTATCAGGCATTTACTGGAGGCGCAGTATACTTTAATCCGGGTGTGAATCTGCTTATGAAAATAGGTACGCACGATCTGTTCGAAGATTATAAGGTAACGGGAGGCATACGGCTTCCTTTAGATTTTGAAAGCAGTGAATATCTACTGAGCTTCGAAAACCTTAAAAAACAAATCGACCGTCAGTATGTTTTTCATCGCCAAGTTTTCAGACATTATGGCGGATCGGAAAATACCGAATATATTAAAACAATAACCAACGAGGTTTCAGGCATTTATAGGTATCCTTTTAGTCAGGTAAACGCTGTTGTTGGTACCATTGGCCTGCGAAACGACCGGAACGTTTATTTATATGACTTAGATCCCACCCAACTGCCTTCAATTCTTGAAAAACCTGATATATATAAGCTTTGGGCCCGATTGAAAGGTGAATATATTTTCGATAATACCCGATCACTGGGTATTAATATTTATGGAGGTACACGATATAAACTATTCACCGAATATTATCAACGCTTAAATAATAAATTCGATTATCTATTTGTATTTGGTGTCGATTTTAGGCATTACATAGTACTCCATCGTAATCTTATTTGGGCAAATCGTTTTGCAGCTAGTACATCAGTCGGGAGCAGTAGACTTATATATTATCTTGGTGGAGTTGATAACTGGACAAATGTGACCCCCATGCGAACACCTACATTTATTCCTCTATCTGAGATTCGTATCGATTATTCACAAAATTATGCTTACCAGGCCGTTGCAACTAATATGAGAGGATTTTCACAAAATATACGTAATGGAAACAGCTTTGCCCTGATCAACTCGGAAATCCGGTGGCCTATTATTCGTTATCTGGTAAACCACCCTTTGAGTAATGCTTTTTTGCAAAACTTCCAGGTTGTAGGATTCTTCGATGTTGGTACTGCCTGGTCGGGTTTGCACCCATGGTCGGGGAAAAACGCCTATGATAATGATATTATTCAGCAGGGTCCTATATTGATTGAAATCGATGCTGACAGGGAACCCATTGTGGCAGGTTATGGTTTTGGACTGCGTTCTCAGCTTTTTGGTTATTTCATTCGTCTCGACTGGGCCTGGGGAATTGAAAACATGCAATTATTGCCACGCGTATTTTATTTATCACTGAGTCTTGACTTTTAATTCTACATTAGGCTTTCAAGCAAATTATTTTACTCTTTACCAAAGGATTAATGGCAGAAAAAATTATTGTTAGTTTTGAATCCCATTTTAGATTAAGCATGATAAAATCAAGGTTACGAGGTACACAGAACGGCTGTTTATAATTCATCTGATTTATACCGCCACAAATGTTAAAAACAGCCTTATTTTAACTAAATTTATATACTTTTGTTTCCTTTATTAACGTATCAAAAATTATTAGTTATGGCTTATGTAATTAACGATGATTGTACTGCATGTGGCACATGCGTTGATGAATGTCCGGCCGATGCTATCCATGAAGGAGATATTTACAGGATTGATCCGGATGCGTGTACCGATTGTGGAGCCTGTGCCGATGTATGTCCGGTTGAAGCTATACACCCGGAGTAATAAAAATGCAGCATAAAAGCAAAGAACCCGTCTTATTGGCGGGTTCTTTTTTATGACTTAAATTCTCGATTCTGCAAACAGCGTATGGAACTTAACTTGATAATAATCCACAAATTACAGACAAAATGTATTTCATATATTTACAGATTAAAATTTTAATATAATAATGGAATTTATATATCTGATTGTTGGCATTATTATTTCGGCTACTATTACATGGTTGATTATGCGTATTAAAAATGAAGGTATCACGAAAGCCATCACAGAGAAGAATGATTTCTACCAACAGCAAATACAAGAATTAAAAATCGAGTTATCCGAAAAGGAACGAGTCTTAATTGATTTAACTTCCCAATACAGTGCCAAGGAAACTGAACTGAAAAATCTGAATCAACGGTTACAGGAACAAAAAAAGGAAATAATTGAAATTGGAGAAAAATTCAATACTGAATTCCGCAATCTGGCTAATGAAATCCTGGAAGAAAAATCGAAGAAATTTACTGAGCAAAATAGAACTAATCTTGATCAGATTTTGAAGCCACTTGGCGAGAAAATAAAGGAATTTGAGAAGAAAGTTGAAGAGACCTACGACAAAGAATCGCAACAACGTTTCTCATTGAAAGAAGAGGTGAAACGATTGGCAGAACTAAACCAACAGGTTAGCAAGGAAGCCAGTTCCCTCACTAAAGCTCTTAAAGGTGAATCGAAAACACAGGGCAACTGGGGTGAAGTTATACTCGAAAGTATTCTCGAACGTACAGGTTTACGAAAAGGTTATGAGTATACGATACAGGACTCTTTCACTGTGGAAGGAAACCAGCGCTACCAGTCGGATGTTATTATCCACTACCCCGGCGAAAGAAGTATTATTATCGATTCAAAAGTAACTTTAACTGCTTACGATAATTATATTGCAGCAGAAAATGAGAAGGAACAACAGGTGGCATTAAAAGCGCATCTCGTTTCGGTAAAGAATCATATCAACGAGTTAGCTTCAAAAAATTATCAGGAAATTGATGAGATCAAAACCCTTGATTTTGTAATTATGTTTATGCCGGTCGAACCTGCTTATCTATTGGCTATCCAAAATGAACCCCAGTTGTGGACATATGCTTACGAAAAACGAATTTTATTAATAAGTCCTACTAATCTTGTCGCAGTGTTGAAAATGATTGAAAGCCTTTGGAAGCAGGAATATCAGAACCGGAATGTATTAGAAATTGCACAACAGGGAGGAGCTTTGTACGACGATTTCGTACGTTTAAGTGAAAACCTTATAAAACTGGGTAAGAAAATGGATGAAGCCTCGGAACATTATAAAGACACGATGAAAAAAATCTCAGAAGGAAGAGGTAACCTCATTGGCCGGGTGCAGAAGTTAAAGGAGCTGGGGGTTAAAGCCAAAAAAACATTACCCGAAAGTATGTTAAACCGGGCACTTGAGGATACTGAACAAAAGTAGTTTTTTAAATATTGCATTTTAGGTGATTTCAACTATAGCTGCCTAATGCGGGAAACCGAATACAAAATTGTACAGCGGAGTCTGCATCTTCAGTAGTAAATATTCCAAGTCAGTTTAACGAACATGAACATGTGTTACATGCAATACCATAAAAAACCTGACGGAATATCAGTTTCATGATATATATCCAATGCTTTAAAATATTGGAAAATATTTCAACCTGAAAATTAAAATGATTTTCAAACCACATTAATTTAAAGATTATTGTGTCCTTTCCACTCATTAGGATGTAACATCCAATCCTCTAAAAATAACGGTTCTTCTTTTTCAACTTCGTGGTAACTACTTTCACTTTGGCAAGACTCATCTGAAAGTGCATCCGTTTCTTCTGAATTATTTGGTGCAACCCACGAATAGCAAGAAGTTACCACTGAGCCATTATTAGCATATTCTGTTGTATGGAGAGCTATAATCCCATTTTCAGAAAATTCACAAGTTAACGTAGTGCTATCGAAAATTAGAATAAGTTTATCTGGCTTGTTCGAAAGCTTCGGATTCTGAATCTTCATTACCATTGTATTGTCGGGGGAGTTATCGAAACTGATGATCGTTTGCGCATCAATTTTATTGCATACTGACAATAGTGCAACCAAACAAAATAATTGCACAATATCAATAATTGTTTTCATGGTTCTGGTTTTGTTTGTTCAGAATTACGCAGCTTTTATGCCAAAAAACATAAATGTTTATATATGTGAAAATTATATTGATACCATAAAATATTTTATATACCAATTTGCCCGATTTTGAACTATATACTGTTCGCCAACGGACAAAACGATGATTTAACTTTCATATATAAAATAATTTGCTGTTTGTTGTAACCTTTTCAACTTATTAAGTATCTAATCTAAAAGAAAAACCAATTGTTTAATTAAAATTGAAACCATGGAAATATTAGAAGCATTAACTGGAATTTTAATAACAGCCACAGTTTTTACAGCTATAGTACTCTCATTGTATTTTTATTTCAGAGCAAGAAACCAGGAACGTATGGCAATGATCGAAAAAGGTATTTATTCGAAGGAGCCTATACAAAAAAAGAATGGATCGTTACGAAGTATAAAATCCGGTATTTTCTCTGTTGGTATAGCTTTGGGTATCTTTTTTGGATATCTCCTTGCACATTTTACTATAATTAATGGAGTAATAGCTTATTTTGCCATGATCTTGTTACTTGGAGGAATAGCACTTATCTTTAATTATTATATAGAAAATAAAATAAGAAGCTCTAAGAGTTAATGGATGATACATTCATCCAGCAAGTTCTTGATGGAGATATTCAGGCATTCAGGCATCTGGTGAAAAAGTATAAGGATCCCTCATTTAACCTTTCGAGGAGTATACTAAATTCGGATCTTACAGCTGAAGAAGCAGTGCAGGATGCCTTCGTTAAAGCCTTTCAGAATCTCCATAAGTTCAGGAGAAAAGCTGCATTTTCAACCTGGTTATATAGAATTGTGGTTAATGAGTCGCTTAGAAAAATTGAAAAGAAAAAAATTGAGTACCACGAATTATATGATGACCAGGGGATTTCTGAAGAGCTAGTTGTCAATCCGCAAGTGATAGAAAATCTTCATATAGAAGAACAAAGAGAAATTATCAACAACTTACTAGAAAAACTTACTGACTTAGAAAATCTGTTATTAAAGCTTTTTTACTTAGAAGAAAAATCAATTGAAGAAATATCAATAATTACCGGATTGTTAAAAAATAATATTAAAGTTATATTATACAGAGCCAGAAAGCATTTTGCAAATCTATATAGACAATACTTTAACATTTAAAACCAGCTTATTATGAATGACCGGGAAATTACCAGACTTTTAGAAAAGGGCAAGCTTGAAATGCCCGACAGGAATTTCGAAGAAAAAGTAATGCAAAAAATTAAGTTTACTGCTCTTATTATAAAACAACGTAACAAGAACTTGCGTCTTTCCTGGATATTTCTTGCTGCATCCACGTTACTTATACCTGTAGCAATAACAATACTCTCACGAGATCCTTATATTGAAACAATATTGAAAAGATTTATAAATTTAGATAATATCGGTCATTCGCTGATCCCTGCAGTAGTATTGCTATTTGCCATTATTATACTTCTGCAAATTGATAATCTTTTTCACCTGACTCTCCAACCTAAATAATAATACATCTCTTACAACACAGGATTAAAAACTATTACAATTTCACCTTTTGGTGGATGCTGTGTATAATATTCAATTACTTCAGCCAGCGTTCCTCTTTGATTTTCTTCGTAGATTTTCGTTAGCTCCCGTGCAATACAAACCCTGTGAAAAGAGGAGAATATTTCGCTAAGTTGCGAAAGTGTTTTTATTATCCGAAATGGAGATTCGTATAAAATTATGGTTCGCTCTTCCTGTTTTAGACTATCTAAACGTTTATTACGGCCTTTTTTCTGAGGTAAGAATCCTTCGAAAACAAATCTATCAGCAGGGAATCCCGAATTTACCAAGGCTGGTACGAATGCAGTAGCTCCTGGTAGACATTCAACATCGATACCCCGTTC
>CAYMQP010000086.1:0-13018 GCA_964392505.1 uncultured Bacteroidales bacterium | reverse complement strand
ATGAAATTGACCGTATACTGGATAAAATAGCCAAATCAGGATATGATAGCCTTACGCAAAATGAAAAAGAAACACTTTTTAAAATGAGCAATCGGAGTTAGTGGTAAAACATTGAAAACGTACTTACGAAAAATACTCCTCTGGGCAAACGTACTGTTTGCAATAGCGCTAATCGGATCGTATATAGCTAATTATATCAATCCTGAATATTTCTGGTATTTTGCTTTCCTCGGACTGGCCTATCCTGTGCTACTACTCATGAACATTGGATTCATCGTTTTCTGGCTTTGGCGCCGAAAATGGATTTTCTTATTATCGCTTTTAGTTGTGTTACTGGGCTGTGGTAATATTGGCAAGGTATTACAGATAAATATATTTAACAGAAATCCTAAAAATAACAATACGATTAAACTGCTATCGTATAACGTCCGACTCTTTAATTTATACGAATGGGAGAAGAGTGAAGCCGTACGCGACAGTATTTTATATTTTATATTGAATCAAGAACCTGGTATTGTCTGTTTTCAGGAATTTCTTACTACGATTAATATTAAAGGTCATAGTGAAAAACGTATCGATACCGTATTTAAAAGCCTACCCTATAAACACATATTTTATAGTTATAAGACTTCGGCTTATTCGAATTATGGACTGGCTACCTATAGTAAATACCCGATTGTAAAAAAAGCCAGTATCCGTTTTATAAAATCCTATAATTCCTGCATTTATTCCGACATAAAAATTGGCGATGACACTATCCGGTTTTTCAATGTTCATCTGCAATCTATTAAGCTACGAAGAGATAATTATCTGTTGGTTGAGCATCCTTCGCTGCGTATCGATTCGAAACGAATCACGGAAGTAAAGGATATATCGGGTCGTTTAAAACAAGCCTATATTAAGCGTGCCCAACAGGTTGATGAATTAAACTGGTATATAAGGCAATCGCCTTATCCTGTAGTGATTTGCGGCGATTTTAACGACACACCTGTATCTTACACCTATACAAGAATCAGAGGGGAGCTTGCCGATGCATTTCTTAAATCAGGAAGAGGAATCGGTAATACATACCGGGCTATTTACCCGTTGTTCCGCATCGATTTTATTTTTCATTCCCCATCCATACAATCATCAGGCTATCAAACCCATAGTGTACGCTTATCCGATCATTATCCTATAAGTTGTAATTTAGATATTAATCCTTGAAAATGCTTCCAGATCAATATTTCCTCCGGAGAGTATTATCCCTGTTTTCCGGTTTTTAAAAAGCTGTTTGTTTTCCAGAACAGCTGCCAGAGAGACGCAAGCCGAAGGTTCCACGATTATTTTCATACGTTGCCATATCAGTCGCAGGGCTTGTATTATACTTTCTTCGCGAACGGTAAGTATATCATCCACGTTCGATCGGATAGCTGCGAACGTTAGATTGCCCAGCGATGTTAGCAATCCGTCGGCAATAGTTTTTGGATTTTCACTCGGAATAATTCGTCCCTCCTTGAATGATCGGAAGGCATCATCGGCACCCTTGGGTTCAGCTCCAAAAACTGTAATATCGGAATTAACTGATTTGGCAGTAATGGCTGTACCGCTAAGCAATCCGCCACCGCCAACTGGAGCTATGATACAATCAAGATCGTTGTATTCATTTAATAATTCCCATGCCGCAGTTCCCTGTCCGGCTATTACATTGAAATTATTATAGGGATGGATAAAGTAGGCTCCAGTTTGTTCCTGAACTCGTTCCAGTTCTGTTTCGCGCGACTGCAGTGTAGGTTCGCAGAATACTATTTTTGCTCCGTATTCACGTACAGCTTCGACCTTAATTTTGGGTGAGTTGGCAGGCATTACCACAATACATTTCAGGTTATTAAGGCTGGCAGCCAATGCCAAGGCTCCTGCATGATTGCCTGAAGAATGCGTTGCCACAATTTTTACTGATTTATCAACCGGAAAACAGGAAAGCGCATTACTGACACCACGAAATTTAAAAGCTCCGGAACGCTGGAAATTTTCACATTTGAAAAAGAGAGTAGCTCCGGTTATACGGTTGATAGAACGTGATGTAAATACAGGAGTGTGGTTGATAAGTTTCTCGATTCGATAATTAGCCTGACGAATATCATTCAGTAAGGGGATCTTCTGTTCCGGCATCTTGTATTAGCTTATATTCCTGGTATTTCTCATCAATTTTTTGTACAATTTCGAGTTCCGTTGCATGAAATAAAAACTCATGACTAAAATTACAAAAACCGATGAATTTGGTTAGTTCTTCGTCTTTTAGTCCGGTGATTTTTTCAACAATATCCCGGTTAAATTTCTTATCGATTACTACCTGCTCACGCTGCCTTTTTTCGGCATAGTATGCCTTTCGTTTCGATCTTTCCTCTTTACTAAGGTTATAATAAAAGTATGAAATGGGATGAAAGAACAGAAACTCGGAAGATCGTAAATAATTCGTATCGAGCAATAAAGGCACTTCGCGGTATTTAGGTTTTGGTAATCCATCGACGTGCGGTTCTTTATTCGTTTCCACCTGAAGAAAATCACGCTGGAATTGTTTGTAATTCCTGTACTTACTTATATCAACTTCTTCAATCGTGTATATCTGTGGAATTAATTTAATTGTCTGAAAGTTATTAAGTTGAGCCGTATCTGTTACATATACTTTTCCCTGATAACCAAGGCATGTTAAAATTAATGTATCGGCTCCCTTTACCGCCATTTCGAAATATCCTGCTGTATCGCTGATTACCAGATTACGGGTACTTTCATTGAATACCTGTACATATGCTACAGATAGGTCTGTTTTAGAATCAATAACATATCCATGCAGTATTTTATTTGTTTTATCTCCTTGCCCCGAAAGCTGAAAGCTTGCCAGAATAAAAAAACCACAAAGAATTGATAAATAGTATATCATATCAAATGATATTTCTATTCAACGGCAATGTAATTAAAAGCTTGCTTATATAAATGGAATGTATGTTAAACAAGGTTAATATTGAATAAAAGTGGCCAGGGAACTTTTACATCTTTTTAAATAAAAACTCGCGAAATAAGATGATATTCTATGTAATGTGGGTTTATTTTGCTACTGCTGACTTTGAAGAAATAGGCATTTACAAAAAAATAACTTTTCATACCTTTATTTGTTATCGTATTTAAACAGTGTTTAATCTGCCTGCATAAAAAGAAAAGATTATGAAAGTAACTGTTTGCCGGAAAGAACATTTCAATGCCGCACACCGCTTACATAATCCTGACTGGAGTGATAAGCATAACAGCGAAGTATTTGGTAAATGCAGTTATCCAAATTATCATGGGCATAACTACGATCTGATTGTAAAAGTTACGGGCGATATTGATAAAGAAACCGGCTATGTGATGGACACGAAGGTGCTTAAGGATTTAATCAGGCAGCATATTATCGAGCGATTCGATCACCAAAATCTGAATCTCGATGTTAATGATTTCAAAAACCTGATTCCGACAGCTGAAAATATTGCTGTTGTTATCTGGAATATTTTACGAAAGCATATCAACCGGTCGTTGCAATTACAGGTAGTGCTATATGAAACGGAACGTAACTTTGTGGAATATTCTGGTGATTAAAATTTTTAACTTCATACGAAAAGTGATGGTAGCATTACTGGTTCTTCCAATTAAATTATATCGGTATGCCATAAGTCCGTATATACCGGCCAGTTGCAGGCATATACCCACCTGTTCGCAATATGCCATAGAAGCCTTAAAAGTACATGGAGTAATTATTGGGCTTTATCTGGCCATACGAAGAGTTATGCGTTGCCATCCTTGGGGAACACATGGTTACGATCCTGTTCCTCCACCTCGAAAAGCTCAGCGAACTGAACAACAGGCAAAACCATAGTGATTTTCAAATACAATGTACTTTTTAGTCTTCTCTTCCTCCTATCAGTAACCCGTATAAATTAAACAGCATAGCATGAAATTTAGATTCAAGGATTTTCCTCGGAATATCAACTACAGGATTAGTTGAATGATCGAGGACATTTGAATCGGATGTGGCAATAGTACCCGAAGTATGCATCAGAACTGCCTGATCGGCAGAATGAACTACTTTGGTTTTTGCCTTAATTTCGAGTTTTTTAAACTCCTCTTCAATAATTTGCTGATGATTCCGGCTAAACGAGACCGGTTCATCGAGATACAGTATAACTTCCAAATTGGAAAAGTTTTGAATATATTCAGCCATTATACAGGTACATTCAATAAAGTACTTCTCATTGCGAATTTTACCAAACAGGGAACCATTATCGCGGCATATATTATCGGCACTAACAAATACCAGCCGGCCAAGCCGGTAATTAAGCAATGTGAACAACACATTGTAACCATCAATAATCAGTAATTTTTCCGGTTTATCAACGAGCCTGCTGTTTCGTTTTAAAGATTTCTCGCGTGAAGTAACCCCCCGGTAAAGCAAAGTTCGCATATCGGTACTAAGTTTGTATCTATCGCCTGTGAGTTTGAGGCTTCCTTTTTCGGGATAACCCCGATTCATTAGATAAAAATAATCAGCTAATGCTTTATGCAGAGAATCGTCATATAACCTATCATAATTCATAGATCGGAATAATTACTAAAGGAAAATGCAATTCTTAGTTTCTTGAATTACTTTTCTATGGGCAAAGTAAATTTAAACCTGCTGCCTTTTCCAAATTCGCTTTCTACCCATATTTTGCCTCCGTTTTTATTAATAAATTCCTTGCAAAGTATTAATCCGAGTCCTGTGCCGGTTTCATTAGCAGTTCCTTTGGTTGAATAATTGACGTCGATCCGGAACAGTTTCTCAACATTTTCAGGTATCATCCCTATACCTGTATCGGCTATTGATACCTTAACAGAACCGTTATCCTGACTGGCTGATGCAGTAATGATACCGTTCTCATTTGTATATTTAATAGCATTGGAAACAAGATTACGAATTACCGTTCGTATCATATTGGCATCAGCAGTAACGATAGAGGGAGAAGCGATTTCGTTTATTAGTTTGATCTTTTTCTTGGAGGCATGGTTTAGTAACAGATTTATGTTTTCTTCGACGAGTTCATATAGATCAATCTTTTCGGGATTCATCTGAATCCGGCCTGTTTGCGAACGCGACCATTCCAACAGATTTTCAAGTAAAGCATAACTTTGTTTCGAAGTTTCGTGCAGAATACTAATAAACTCTTCTAATTTTTCCTGATTATAATCATTCAGATTTTCTAGTAGCAACTCGGTAAATCCCATCAATGTATTAAATGGATTTTTAAGGTCATGTGCAATAATGCTAAAAAACTTATCTTTCGTGGCATTAAGTTCGCGTAATTCCTGTGTACGCTGTTCTACCTTTTTTTCCAGATTAATATTGAGTTCTGTAAGTTCTTCATTCTGCTGAAGAATTGTTTTTTCCTGATCGAAACTTTTTAGTGCTTCCTTGATAGTGAGAACAAGATCCTGCTTTTCCCAGGGTTTGGGAATGAAACGATATAAATCAGCTTTGTTGATGGCATGACCAATGCCTTCGATACTTGCTTGGCCTGTAAGGAGTATTTTTTTAGCCGCAGGACGAATACTGTGTATCTTTTCCAGTAATGCATCTCCTTTCATACCGGGCATAATAAAGTCGGCAATTACCACGGGTATCTCATACCCTTCATTTATTAATTCTTCAAATATCTCCATAGCTTCATCACCACTTTCAGCTACCTCGACAAGAAATTCACTGGTAAATTCCTTTTGTATCTGCTCCTTAAGGGCATCTAATACAATCGATTCGTCATCGATACACAGAATGACACGTTCAATCATTTTCTTTTAGCTCCGTTTTAATGATTTTTATTAAGTCTTCTTTACTCCAGGGTTTAGGTACAAGGGTGAACCGATCGGCCAGTTCTTCGAGTGTGTTAACCGATTCCTGGTCGGCCTGTCCGGTAAGTAAAATTTTGACTACCCTTGGATATTTAAGATCGACATGCAATAAGAATTTATCACCTTTCATTCCAGGCATTAACCAATCGCATACGATAATGGCAATATCGGTTCCTTCGTCTTCCAGATCATCAATGATTTCCAGTGCTTCTTCGGCACTTTCGGCACTTTCGTAAACATAGTCATCACCAAAGTGTTTTTCGAGTTGTTCCTGTAAACTTTGAAGAATTATGGCTTCATCATCGATACAAATTATGGCTTTCCTCTTCATACTTATTATCCTCTGTTTCTATTGGAATTTTTATAATAAAATTAGCTCCTTCACCCAGTGTGCTTTCAAATTCAATAGTTCCATCGTGTTTTTCAACAATTTTCTTGACGATATCCAATCCCAAACCACTCCCTTCTCCTTGTTTTTTGGTGGTGAAAAAGGGTTCGAAAATCTGATCCCGGATATCGGGCTCGATTCCGGCCCCATCGTCCTTAAAACTCACAGAAACAAATTTACCCTCCTTCTTTGTGGTAATCGTAAGGGTTCCTTCCAGATGCATGGCCTGAATTGCGTTTTGAACCAGATTAGTCCATACCTGGCTGATCTCATCCTGATAACATGGTACAAGCGGGAGTTTACTATAATTCTTTACAATTTCAATTCCCTGCTTTAGCTGATTATGATAAAGTGTCAGCACAGTTTCAATGCTATCCGTAATGTCTGTCGACACTTTTTCACCCATGGTATCGCGGTGAGCATATTTCTTCAGCGCAAACACAACTTTGGTTGCCTTTTCAACTGCGATATTGATTGTATTGGTATTTTTCATAAGCGAAATGAAATTCCTTGCTGAACGGGCTACCTTTAGTGCATCGGTTTTTTTAAGATAGGAGAGCATTTTCGCGTCAGCTTCATAAATCTCAAGATATACTAACGTATCCGCTACCAAGTCGGTATCGGGAATTTGTTCCTGTTTTAAGAGCGATGAAATCTCACGGCGATTCTGGCGCTTTTCTCTTGACGAAAGTTCGGGTTTTTTACCTCTTGCTTTTTCGAAAATCAGGTTGAATAATATCAGATTTTCAACTGATTGTTTCTGAAAAAGATCTGGTAATTCTTCCAGGGCGGTTTTTAGCGAATCGAGCATATTTCCTATTGATGCTTTAATGGCACCCAGGGGGGTATTTATCTCTTGTGCAATACCGGCAATTAATTGAACCAGAGACGCCATTTTTTCCGAATGAACCAGCTGTTCCTGAGTTTCGGTAAGATTATCGACCAGCGATTCCAAATTTTCCTTCTGGTTCACCAGTTCTTCATTGATAAACCGGATTTCTTCTTCAGCTCGTTTACGTTCTGTTATATCGCGGGCTACGGCAATAGCAACCTCTTTTTCTTTTATTTTGAAAGCATGTGTACTAATTTCCACATTTATGTTCTGTCCGTCCTTCGATTTCCAGATACGTTCAAATTTCGAATCAGTGATAACCAGCTCATTTAATTCCGTCTCATTTTCGGTTGAAATTTGACTCGCAAGTAAATCAACCGGGCTCATTTCGCGTAATTCTTCAAGAGAATAACCCAGCTTATCGAGGGTATATTTGTTCGCTTCGATAATGTTACCTACCTTACCATTTTTATGGTGGAGCTTATATAGGAATATAAAATCGGAAGCATAGGTAAACAACATCCTGTACTTTTCTTCCTGTTCCTTAATAAGTTCTTCAGCTTTTTGTTTTTCCGTGATATCATGTGCCAGTCCTTCGATGGAAACCAGTTGTCCTTCATCGTTAAAAACAGGAACCTCTGATACTTCAAGTATTTTTTCGGCACCTTTTACATCAAATATCTCTTTCAGGTATTTTGGCTGGGCAACTCCTATTTTCAGGTTTTCTTCTCTTTGGTGTGCAAGCTTGTTAATCTGATTATCGGTAAAAATTTCGTTATGCAATTTTCGGTATTCTTTAACTTCGTATCCGAGAATTTTTTTTACCGAAGGGCTCACAAACAGTAATGTCTCATTAAGAGCCTTTGAATAAAAAAAGTATTCGTCTTCGATATGTTCGATAAGCTTTTCGTATTTTTCACGACTCTCTTTCAATGCTTCATATGCCGACGAAAGTTCCTGGTTTTGATGCAGAATCTCCCGTTGTTTTTTACGCAGTTCGGCGTTTCGCATCGAAATTTCGGAGGTTCGCCGTACAACGCGTATTTCCAAATCGTGATACATCTCCTTTAGTTGTGAACTCATTTTATTTAATGCCCGGGTTAATTTTCCTAATTCTCCCGAATAATCTTCCGAAAGAAAATTATTGAACTCTTTCTGACTTACCTGGTCGATAAATTCATTAATCTCGTGAATCTGCTTTTGAGATATACTTCGTACTATTAATGGAAAAAATACAATACCCAGGAATAATAGCGAAAATGATAAGACCAAATAAGCTATAACATTGGAGTAAGATGGTAAATTACCGAAAACAAGAATAAGTTGGATATCGTTGTATAAAGATATTTTAGCCCAGAAAAGTTTATTAATTTCTGCATTATCCTGACACTTGAAGAAATGTTCTGTTGTGGTTGATAGTGAAGCATAATTAATTTCATTCTTCAGGCATGGTGAACCATTTCCCGAAAAGAGAATTGTATCGGTAAACAATAGAGCACTCTGTACTATCGATAACTTTGGATTAAATAACCTTGCTAGTAAAATATCAACAGGTGTTTTATTAATCGCCAGAGAACCGGTAATTATTCCTTCATTGTTAAGTGAACCTTTCACCGCTATTACATAATACGACTTGTTAAATTGCCATAAGGAATAAAATATGCTGTCGAAAGGTATTAGATTGTTTTTATGATAATATTCAATTGCTGAAAGACATGACGAGTCTGGCAGAAATCGAGTATTATTGTCCGTGATATGAATAACTGTGTCTTTTATTTCAAATGCGCAAATCATGTTGTCTGTTAATCGAGTTTTATTATCCGCAATAACAGATGTATCGTTCATTAATAAAACCGATTCCAGATTTTTAAATACATTCAATTCAAACCAGTTTTTTTCTGATTGCAGATATTTTGTATACTGATCTTTAATATCGGACTTTGCTTGCCGGTTAAAGAGAAATAAGCTATAACTAAATAAAATTATAGCGATAAAAACAATGAGTAAGATTGTACCGGAAATAAATTTTATAAACGGAACGTGAAATCTCATCCTCGATTAAATAAAAGTGCAATCATATCTAAATTAGAAATATTTTTACTCAGAAAAAAGAGTGACAATGAATTAGTCAAAGATTACGATACAGGTTACTCTCATATACCTATGAATTCATAAACTTGAAAAATCTTGATCACAGTTAATTAAAAAATCAATATATTTATAAAACAGCATTTCGAATTCCTGGTTATATGATAAAATTCGGTTATACATTATTTGTAATATTTACATGCTTCTGCTTAGGATATTCTCAAGTTGATGAAATTTGGATAGACTCTGAAACTGATAACTTTAGCGACACCACAATTTCAAGAAATTATTACTCAACAGAACAGGTTGAAAAATATGTGTACTCGAAGGCTCATGTATCGGGTCAGTTTTTGATCGGAGGATATATCAGTAGCATATTTCATGAGTCGGTAGATAGCGCTAAAATTATCTTTCGGGTTGATAATAAGATAATCGATTCGGTGTATGCCGATAACGGGCTATTTAATTTTATACTTACTGAAAAGGGAAGCCTGATCGATTTAACACTTATTCACCCCGATTTTCACCAGAAGGATACTTCTTTTCTTTTTCCCGAATCGGAAATTACAATACTGTATCTCAACATGCAGCCTAAATATAAAATTTTATTACGTGGAAGGGTTTTTGCAGGTAATATGCCGCTCGAAGGTGTAAATGTTGAAATAAAACATAGTAATAAAAGCTATAAACTGACTACACTGGGTTGTTATTACGATAAGGAAGATTACTGGAACTGCCTGTTCGATGGTATGTTTAAGTTGAATTTAACTACCGAAAATCCAAATGATAGTGTTTACATTTTACTATCGAAAAGTGGTATGAAGTCGTATAAAATAGGCATGACTATAAACGAATACACAGGCGATATCTTATATATGCGGATGAAGTATGAACCTAATCTTCCGGTGATCCCGTATAACAACCTCAACTTTAAAATTAGTTTTCCCTTGTTATCGCTCGACAATGATTGGTTTGTAAGTCTATCATATTATCGTTTAATTAATTCGAGCTATTTACGGCGGCTTGCCTATGGTGTTGAAGCGAATATGTATGTTACAACCTTGAGTGTAACTAACAATACCTTCAGAGGTTTGGACCCATCGACAGTAGACAGTTCTTATATCAATGTCTTT
The DNA here is from genome assembly GCA_964392505.1 of uncultured Bacteroidales bacterium. Taxonomy (GTDB): domain Bacteria; phylum Bacteroidota; class Bacteroidia; order Bacteroidales; family UBA10428; genus UBA10428. Next base: position 2,682 of record CAYMQP010000086.1, on the reverse strand, counting down.
GCGGGGCCGTCGGTATTGTTTTGGTTTATTCCTCCAGAGAAGAGGATGCTATCATCATATGCAGGATGCACCTTTGCATATAATTTCAGTAATCCTGCTCTGGTATTTCAACCCTTTATTGGTACCAGGTTTTTCTTGGATATGAATAAGGCTGTAAATATTGAGATAAGGTATTGTAAATATAATGCCGATGTTGTTCATTATACATTCAATCCCTATGGCAGTGCTTTTCGATACAATGTTGAAAGTACCTTTGATAAGCTGAATGCGAATATTGGGATTCAAATTGTTTTTTAGGTTTTGGAAGCTTTAATATGAAATGTTTATTCTTTTCTATACTGTTGCTGTTTATATTTTTGATTTCTTGTACAGACAACGAAGTAGTACTTGAAAATGAAAACCTGTTGTTTACCAATAGCTATGAGATTGCAATACCAGGGTACGAATTTCAGGACGATGAGGGTAAGGTTTATCATGTTAGAGGCGACACGAGCTATTTTAGTAATTATCCCGATACACTAAATTGCCTTCCAGTTCTGGAATGGGATAGTATGGGAATACGAATAATCACTGCAGCGATATTTACTAATAATATACAAGTTGCTGGGAACCGAATTGTTAATACCGATGATATCCTATGGCAATGGCATTCAGGTGATGCTATGAGCGGAAAGGAGGGCTATGTAAAATATTCTGATGGAAGAAACGTTATCAATGATAGTATCGACTATACCAATCCTGCCGATTCACTCGATGAAGGACATTATTACTGGGCTATATGGGGTTGGGGTGAATCGGGCATACGTATATGGTATTCGAGTCGCGAATTAGAATTTTATGTATTAAAATAGTTCATTAATACTATTTTTTTGGTAAATTATGTAAACCTATTTGCTAGATTCACGTACATTTTATACATTTGGCATAAGTAATATACTAAAATCCAGAGCGTTGAAAACAATTAAGCAGAAACACAACCTAAAGACTGAGAAAAAAAACCGAATAATCATTGAGGAAGTTAACCCAAACGAGTTGGCTGAACTTTGGAAAAAGTTAAGCGATCTGAACAAAGCATTCTGATACTATCTTTCCGTTTATTTATCAGTTAATACAATCATATTAAAACATTGAATGATTGCATAAATTATTGTAATTCAATGCGTTAGTTATTACCTAATTTATTTATCCTATTTCATAACCATTTTATCAATAAAGCTTTTCCGTTTGTGTAAATGGTTTTAATTCCATTCGCATTTTTTCGTATATAAGGGTAAAAGTTTACCGTCATGAAGATAATTGAAGCGAATGGATTTGAAGAAAGATTGAAGGGGTCGACCGGATTAAGGTTTACTTTAATTCAGCAAATTGCGAATGGATTTTATCTGTTTTTACGGTATTCTTTCCTGATATTTCTATTATTTCTTTTAGCCAGCCACGAAACAGCTAATCCAAAGCTTGGACATACAACCATTGAGTTCTATAGCGTTGCATTTCGTAATGCGATCTTAAATTATGACTATTCTGGTAACAATTCGTATAGTGCGAATAACACGTTGCAGCAATTTTATGCAGTGCGAAATTATACACCTGCATGGACCGTTAATTTCGATCTGAATCCTTCCTACAGGGAGTTGGAAGAAATAATTGCTAATTCATATTCATACGGGCTTCTTCCTTCATTCTATAAGTATCGTGAAATGAAGAAATTGAAAAAGTTGATGGAAATAACAGATAGTGAAAAGACTAAACTCAGTTACAGGATTGAATTTGAAAAAACCGCTACAGAAGCACTATTAATGTTTTCAAAACATATTGCCACCGGAATTGGAAGGAATGATACATCGTTGGCTTTCCAATCGTTTGTCAATAATTTACCCATTTATTTAAATAATCATATAGATAATAGTACACTACAGAAAGGAATTCTTGATTTACAGCCCGATAACCAGCCATATCGTAGATTACAAAAAGCGCTGGCAAAATACATGCATAATGCTATGGCCGATACCATTATCTATTCAACCAATGAATTGAATGAAAACCAGGAATTACTGGTAAATCGTTTGATTTTACAGGGATACCTTGATCGGAGTTTTGCCACAGATTCCATAGCCTTACATGCAGCACTCCGTAACTTTCAGCGGTTGCATGGATTGGAAATTTCAGGGCAATTGAATCAGGAAACAATGGTAATGTTGTCGAAGAATACGAAAGAAAAATTCTATAAGATTGCAATAAATCTCGACCGAATTCGTAAGGATGAGCTTAAGAATTCCGATTATATACTTGTTAATATACCTGAATTTCAACTCCAATATTTTAACCACTTCGGTAAGTGTACCAAATTCAATGTAATTGTTGGGAAAGAGCATACGCCAACCCCTTTAATCACTAGTCAGATTAAACTTATTGTAGCTAATCCACACTGGACCGTACCACGAAGTATCACTCGTAATGAAATTATTCCCTTGTTAAAGAAGGATTCACTGTATTTGGAAAAGCACGGATTTATTGTAGTCGATAATAATAATGATCCTGTTAATACGACTTCAATTAACTGGGCTGATGTTAATCCGCAAGAATTCAATTACTGGTTTCGACAGACCAAAGTAAATAATGCGCTGGGGGTTATTAATTTTCTCTTTCCTAACGATCTTTCCGTTTATCTGCACGATTCACAGT
>CAYMQP010000085.1:7371-13076 GCA_964392505.1 uncultured Bacteroidales bacterium | reverse complement strand
CAAACCGTCAGTGGTTCATCTTAATAGTAATTGCAGTGTTTACTGTAATATTTAATCAGATGCGTGAAGGATCACTAATATATTACATGAAATATTATTTTATTGCTAGTGATGTCAGGTTTTTTGGAAATACTTTTAGCGGATATGAATCAATTACCGGTATTTTGCTTGGAATTTGGTCTGCCGGTAATATGCTTGGAGTATTATTTGCAACATGGTTCACTAAAAATTTCGGAAAGAAAAATTCATACTTTTTCTGTATGATTATTTCCTTAATAACTAGCTTGTTATTTTACACTGTAACTCCTAATAGTATATATTATCTCATATTTCTTCAGATACTTATTGGATTGGCAGCGGGTATACCCATTCCACTTATGTTAGCTATGTTTGGAGATATTGCTGATTACTCGGAATGGAAAAATGGACGAAGAGCAACAGGTTTGGTATTTTCCTCAGTTTCAATGTCGCAAAAATTTGGAAGTGCTTTGGGAATTGCCCTGACAGGATTTATACTGGCTTTTTTTGGTTACCAGCCCGACCGGGTTACCGCCGAATCCCAGACCGGTATAAAACTTATGATGAGTATAATTCCTGCTTCGGCAGCCGGACTTTCAGTACTTCTACTTTATTTCTATAAACTGAGTGACAAGTATATAAAAGGAATCGAGGACGAACTGGCTGCAAAAAGAGGTGAGAAATAAGAATTGAATTATCATATAAAAAGAGGCTGTCTTTTCAGACAGCCTCTTTTTATTAGATTTCAGGTATTTTGCTATTTCTTCTTAATAAAACGGGAAGAAAATACGTCACTCCCCGAATAGATTTTTAACAAATATATTCCCTGGGCGAAACCGGAAATATCAAATGTCGATTTACCTTCAATGGTCATAATCAGGTTCCCGGCCAGGTCAAATATCTCGATCCTGTCCAAAACAATATCTCCTTCGATACTAAGCTGGCTGGTAGCCGGATTTGGATAAACCGAGATCCTGTGAGCCATTTCTTCTTCGACCGATGCACCAATTTTCAGAACATACTGGGCAACCAGATTGAGGAACATAGTCGTCCCTGTTGCATTCAGGTTATAGAGAGCATCGGGTTCTGATGCACCGCCGCAATCCGATTTGCCGGCAGAAAAGAAAATACGGTCATTCGCAGGAGTCTGTGTTGTGCCCTCATAGAATATCTGTCCACTTTCAAACAGGGCAATGGCAACCTGTTCTGCTCCTACGTTCTCGGCCAGTACAATAGCATTACCTGCACCATTTTCAGTAATGTTCACCCAGTCAGAACCTTGTGTACGATCAGGATCATCATAAATAGAAATAGTACCGGCTGTTTCAACTCCTTCAAAGATGGGACTCGTAAGTCCGTCGGATGTAACGACTATTGTATCGTTATTGCAGTCGACCTGGGTGGAATTGAACCATTGCAGACGAGTGCTACGCATCAACCAGGCACTTAAGCTGATAAGCGGTACATCAAATCCATTCCACTGTGTAGGTGCATCACCACTAGCATCAAAATCAGCTGTTGCCAAATTCCGACTCAGGATAATAAGTGCAGCTCCGGCTGCCGAATCAATCTGTGCACTCTCGGTGAGTAGCTGTGAATAAGCCGATCCTTTCAGTTGAACATCATAGCCCTCATCCTGAAGCAGTTGGACAAAGCCTGAATCGACATTGTTATCACTTACATAGAGGATGTACCCCGATTCCTGCGCAAGGAGTCCGCTGTGTGTAAATAAAAAACACAGTGCTAAGAAAAAGTAACATTTTGCTTTCATAATTAAGTGATTTTAGGTTAATAAATCATAGAATAATTGTTTAGTAAATGTTTTATATGCAGTACTATTCATCATGCCTGAGAATAACTTAAGGTACGTTAAGGAAGGTATATTATCGGCATATAGTCAGAAATACTATATGTAAAAATACGAAAAATTTATCAAATATCAATGATCCCGAACAAAACATATTTCTTATTCGTTGTTCGATATGTATTTTCCAAACCAATATTGAATGAAATTTTATGATGATAATCCTTACTTACCTGCTTATAAATTTTATTTAAATAGACTTTTAAAGAATTAAAGTAATTACCTTGCTATTAAAAAACCATTTAGTTATGAAGAGAACATCTGTATTAATTTCAATTATAACAGTAGTAATAAGTACAAGCATTGCCCAGGTTACTGAAGTTATGCCAGAACTTAAGAGTATACCCGCCGATTCGGTTGTCGGGTGGAAAAAGGGAGTGAGCTCCTTCATTAATGTTTCTCAAACCTCGCTAACAAACTGGTCGGCAGGAGGTGAGAATTCCCTTTCGATCAATGGTTTGGTAAATCTATTTGCCAGTTATAAAAAAGGAAAGTCAGTATGGGATAATACCTTCGATATTGGCTATGGTTTACTTAAACAAGGCAAAGAAACTGATTTTATTAAAACCGATGATAAGATAGACTTCCTTTCGAAATTCGGATACAATGCTTTCAACAAATGGAATTATGCGGCATTGATCAATTTTAAGACACAAATGGCCAAAGGTTACAATTATCCTAACGACAGTGTGGTAATATCTAAATTCCTGGCTCCAGGATATATTACGGGAGCAGTTGGTTTAGATTATAATCCGGGTGATATATTATCGGTATTTATAGCTCCTATTTCAGGTAAAATAACACTTGTTAACGACCAGGCACTGGCCGATTCGGGATATTTTGGCGTTGAACCAGGACATAAAAACAGAATTGAACTGGGAAGTTACATCCGGGTAATGTTTCAGAAAGACCTGATTGAAAATGTTACGTTCAGCACCAAAGTGGATTTGTTTTCGAACTACCTGAAAAATCCACAAAACATCGATGTTAACTGGGAAACCCTGCTGACATTAAAAGTTAATAAATACCTTTCGGCTACCTTAGCAACACATTTGATTTACGACGATGATATAAAAATTGAAGTAGACACCGACGATGATGGCCAAGTAGACGGTAAAGGACCACGAACACAATTTAAAGAGGTGTTATCTATAGGTTTTACTCTGAAATTCTGATTACTAACTTATAAATTTTGAAATTATGAAACTTTTTAAGGAATTCAAGCAGTTTGCCATGCGTGGCAATGTAGTAGATATGGCTGTCGGGATTATCATTGGGGCAGCGTTTGGTAAAATCGTTTCATCATTTGTTAATGATGTTATCATGCCTCCCATAGGAGTGTTGATAGGCGGAGTCGATTTCACCGACCTGAAGCTTATAATCAGGGAAGCTTCAGTTGGAAGTACTGGAGAAACAATACAGGCAGTTACCCTGAATTATGGATCGTTTATTCAAACAACTGTTGATTTCCTAATCGTAGCCTTTGCCATTTTTATGGTGATTAAAGGTATGAACAGTTTAAAAAGAAAGGAGGAAGTAAAACCGGCTACACCTCCTGAACCTTCGAATGAAGAGAAACTACTGAAGGAGATCAGGGATTTATTAAAGAATAATTAAGAAATCAACTAATGATCTATTTATTCTTTCTGATTCAGATTCTTAAGTACAAACCTTACAGCTTGTCCACCCCCCGGAGCTAAGTTAACAGTAAGGGTGTCTTTTGAAGTTACCAGTTTGCTGCTTATCACTATAGAAAGGGGATTATCTTCCCAATGGGCTTCTTCCCCATCGGCATAAATATCAGCCAGATAATTGGTACCTTTTTCCAGAAAATTGAGTTCAAATTTGAAATTCCGCGCATTCTCATCGGTAATACTACCTAAAAACCAGTCGCTGCTGGCCCGGTCTTTTCGGACAATGGTCACGTAATCGCCAATAGCCCCGTTAAGGACTATGGTTTCTTCCCAGTCGCAAGGGACATCCTTAATAAACTGGAATGCCGGATTATTTGAATAATTCTCAGGCAGGTCAGCCGCCATTTGTAGCGGACTATAAATAATTACGTAATAGGCAAGTTGTTTAGCCAGTGTAGTATTTACCCTGTTCTTCGGTTTTAAAGGAATTTCGATATCGAATATACCTGGTGTATAATCCATAGGACCAGCAAGAAGCCGTGTAAAAACCAAGGTTGGTATATGATCCGGCGGATTACCTCCATCAGGACCCCAGGCATTCCATTCCATACCTCTGGCCCCTTCACGGGTCATTAGATTGGGCCATGTACGGCGTAATCCGCAGTCTTTAACCGATTCATGAACATCGAGTATAATGTGGTGTTTGGCAGCCAGCTCGACACTTTTCTGATAGTGACGGACACCATATTGCCCATGATGCCATTCGCCATTAAACAGTTTTTTACCTACATAACCTGTTTTCAGGTAGTATATACCTAAATCTTCGTAAAGTTGATAGGCAGCTTCCATCTGGCTTTCATAGTTCTCGATGTGCGAACTCGTTTCGTGATGACCAATAAGATCTACTCCCTTCTCTTTTGCATAATCTGCTAATTTTCGAAGGTCGAAATCGGGATAGGATTTTGTAAAATTAAAAATAGCACCATTAGCAATCCAGTTGCCATCCCAACCCTGATTCCAGCCTTCAACAAGAACACCTCCAAATTCGTTTTCGGCAGCAAAATCGATATATTTCATCGTATTCTGTGTGGTAGCCCCATGGTTAGGCCCCGAACCCCAGGTATATTTTCCAATATGCATACCCCACCATATACCGATATACTTGGCAGGCTTAATCCATGAAATATCATCGAGTTTACAGGTATCGTTCAGATTCAGAATCAGGTAATTTGTTACCAAATCGCCCGGTTGTTCAGCAATTTGAACCGTACGCCAGGGAGTTAGGAAGGGTGTTTCGACATAAGCTTTAATGCCGTTCTTCCACGGAACAAGATCAAGTACTAATGTATTAGTATCGGCCGGGTATAGCGTATAGCTTGGAAAATAGTATAAGGCAGCCTCATGAAAACTCAGGAATAATCCGTTGCTTGTTTTAACTGTTAGTGGTGTGTGAACGGTATCCATTTCACCGATCGGAGTACTTCGGTAGATATATTCATAACGCTCAGGCATGTATGCAGGTATCCACCATGCTGTATCATTTGCAGAAAGAACAAAACGGGTCTTTTCTTCGGTTATTTGAAACTGATTCAGCGATTCCTGTTCCGGAAATTCATATCGAAAGCCCAGGCCTCCGTTAAACAAGCGAAAAATAATATTTATTTTACGCTGTAATCCTTCCTTTTCCTGTAAATATATTTTGAGTTCATTATACCGATTTTCAATAGTTTTTACCTCGCCCCAGGGCTGCTCCCAGGTTTCATTAAAAGAATTAATCTCTTCATCGAGCAGGATAAAACCGGAATCGAGTGCGGGAACATTAAGAAGTTTAAACCCGAGTGGCGATTCATGTAATAATGGCTTCCCGTTGCGGGTAACACTGTAAACCGGTTTTCCTTCCTTCAGATCAAATATTAATTGTAATTTAAAATCGGGTGAATTAATGGTTAGCTCATTCCATTCCTGTTTACAGGATAAAAAAGCTGATGCCAAAAACATTATAATAATGATTCGAATAAAATGCATGACAGGTGGGCGTTGTTTGGTACTTGAAATTTACTAAAATAATAGGCTATTGTCTAAGGAAATTATCAAAAAGAAGAGCCGGTTTCAACAAACCGGCCCTACTCTAAAATACCCTAATCCTTATTACCTAACTCATACATTGTGTTATAGGTATGAGATTGCAT
>CAYMQP010000085.1:0-7361 GCA_964392505.1 uncultured Bacteroidales bacterium | reverse complement strand
ATCTCACGCAACAACATCAGTCAAAGGCTACTTGTGCTTGCAATAGTCATGACAGCTCAAGTAGTAGGTGCACGTATTCGGAATAAACGAAAAAAAAAATATATGCTTGCAAAGAACAAAAAAACTCATATAACCAATAATAAAGCAATACTGAATTAGGTATGCCTATTACAAGTAGATTAAAATTTTATCTTTTGGGTTACAACTCAAGTTGTTTTAAACATATTACAACAGTATGGACAGCATAAAATGTTATCCATATCAAACCACCATCCTATAAACAATCCTTACATCATTTTTAATTTGTCATTTAATTAACGGTAAATTATAACATAAATATTTTTAGATTTTTTAACAATTATGTTAAATTCTTAGAAGCTAATTAATTACATTTATTTCAAATGCATTTAATAGTTCAAATCTGTTCATATGAGTTACAAAATTTTAGTTCAGATTTTATATTTGCATCCCGTATAGTTATTCGTTTAACTTATTCAATTTATAATACCTTAGTTAATTCTAAGGCAAAGCAAAGCATTTCTCGCTATTGGCGGGATCAATCTGGTTCGGTTACAAATAATTCCACTTTGGGTAGAAGCAGCGTAACTGAATCATAAAAACTCTATTAAAAAGAGTATTTGTAAATTAAAAAAGATTAAAAAAAATAAGGAGGATTTACATATGAAAATTCGTAAGCAATATCTCGGCATGTTTCTTATCCCAATTTGCATTCTTTTCTTATTTAGCAATGTTGTTAAATCTAACAATGGTATAAGCTTATACACCCCTTACACTAAAATTTCAGTTCCACCTGGTGAATCGGTCGATTATATTATTGATGTGATAAATGATGGAACCAGTATAAAAAAGGTAGATATAGTATTGTCAGGATTACCCAAAGACTGGAATTCCAGTTTAAAAGCCGGTGGCTATAGCATCAAGCAAATTTCTGTTCTTCCGGGAGAGAAAAAAACTATTTCACTCAAAATAGAAATTCCCACGAGAGTGAATAAGGGCAACTATCAGTTAAGGCTTATTGCCAGAAATTATGATGTGCTTTCTCTTGTAGTAAATGTTTCGGAGAAAGGAACCTTCAAATCGGAGTTCACTTCCGATCAGGCAAATATGGAAGGACATGCCAAATCAAATTTCAACTTCACCACTAAATTAACGAACCATACCGGAGAAAAACAAATGTATTCACTACGATCAAATGTTCCCCGCGGTTGGAATGTGATTTTTAAACCGAATCACAAGCAGGCAACAGCGGTTGAAATTGAGCCAAATAATAATGCAAGTATTTCTATCGAAGTAAAACCTCCCTACAATATCGAAGCCGGCACATATAAAATTCCGGTACAGGCAGTTAATAGTTCAACATCAGCTGAGTTAGAGCTTGAAGTTGTAATTACTGGTTCATATGATATTGAACTTACTACACCAACCGGCTTGCTTAGTACTAAAATAACTGCTGGAAAAGAAAAACGTATCGAGCTTCTTATTAAAAACGAGGGATCGGCCGAACTTGATAACATAACATTTCGGGCATCAAAACCCAAAGACTGGGACGTAAAATTTGAGCCGGACACCGTAAGACATTTGACAACGGGTAGTAGTACTCATATTTTTGTTACTGTTAAAGCGAGCGATAAGGCTATACCAGGCGATTATGTTACTAATATTACAGCCAATACACCCGAAGTATCTTCAAATGCTTCATTCAGAATGGCTGTTAAAACACCATTATTGTGGGGGTGGCTGGGAATACTTATTATCATTGCAACGCTAGGTGCTGTATACTATTTATTTCGAAAATATGGTAGGAGGTAAATTATGGAAAAGGTTATTGAGATATCCGGCCTGACAAAGAGGTATGGAAAACTTATTGCTGTCAATAACCTGAACCTGTCAATCGGGAAAGGGGAAATATTCGGTTTATTGGGTCCCAACGGTGCAGGGAAATCGACTACAATTTTAATGCTACTTGGTTTAACCGAACCAAATTCAGGAAAAGCAAGCGTATGCGGTATGGATCCTGTCCGCTATCCAATAAGGGTCAAAAAAAAGGTGGGATATTTACCTGAAGATGTAGGTTTTTATGATGACTATACAGGACTGGAAAACCTCATATATACTACCCGGTTAAACAATATTTCTAAGAATGAGGCAAAACAACATGCCATTCAACTCCTTGAAAGAGTTGGATTAAGTAATGTGATGAACAAAAAAGTTGGAAAATATTCACGAGGAATGCGTCAAAGACTAGGTCTTGCTGATATGCTAATTAAGAATCCTGAAGTAATCATTCTTGATGAACCGACACTTGGAATTGATCCGGCCGGAGTAAAGGAATTTCTTGAACTGATTGTGAAACTTAGCAAAGAAGATGGAATTACTGTGCTCCTTTCATCTCATCTTTTATATCAGGTACAACAGGTATGCAATCGCGTAGGTATATTCGTTGAGGGCAAATTACTGGCTGTTGGAGACATCAGTTCGTTAGCTAAAAAGCTGTTTTCAACCCATCCTTTCATTCTGGAAGGAGGTATAATTCCGCTGTATAAAGGTAAGAGTGACGCTAAAAGTCAGACTGTTTCGACGAAAGATTTACTGAAGAAACTGGAAGGAATTAAAGGCGTTGCCAAAATAAAACTTACCAATAATGATTTTCAGATAGAAGCTGAAAACGACATTGCAATTGAGATATCGCAATTAGTAGTAAACTCGAGGTATGGCCTGACTTATCTGAACAAGAAAGAATATGGATTGGACGACATTTATCATCAATATTTTCAAGCAGGTAATGAGTAAGATACAAAGTATAATTAATCGAATTAATATTTCGCGATTAACCGGATTGCTGAAATTGAGATTCTTACAAAAAAATCAAAATCTCAAAAAATCCGATAACCACATAATAGGCCCATTTTGGGTAATGGTACAAAAAGAAATTACCGATCATGTAAGAAGCCGGCGTTTTATAATATTATTGGCTATAATTATTCTTACCTGCGTGGGATCACTTTATACTTCTCTTACCAATATTACAAAGTCGATAGGTACTGATAATGCCGATAATGCTTTCTTTTTTTTAAACCTATTCACCCGATCGGATGGTACTCTGCCTCCATTTTTCGTTTTTGCAAGTTTTTTAGGGCCCTTATTGGGCATAAGCCTGGGATTCGATGCAATAAATTCGGAACAAAACAAAGGAACCTTAAGCCGTATTTTAGCTCAACCTGTACCACGCGACTATTTGCTCAATTCCAAATTTATGGCAGGATTGATTGTATTAAGCGTGATGTTTTTCACATTGAGTTTTTTAGTACTGGGAGCCGGATTAATTGCTCTCGGAATTCCTCCGACTGCAGAAGAGTTTATGCGTATAATATTTTACACCTTGCTGAGTATTGTATATGTATCGTTCTGGTTAAACCTTTCCATATTGTTTTCGGTACGTTTTAAGCAATCAGCTACATCTGCTTTATCGGGTATTGCCGTCTGGTTATTTTTTACGGTATTTTATCCTTTAATTGTGAATATCATAGTAAAAGGCTTCGAACCTTCACAGTATGCCTCTCCGCAAGCCATTTATTTATATGAAAAATTAAAATTCAGCTTGGTTCAAATCATGCCTAATCAGTTATTCAGCGAAATAACCTCAACCCTCTTAATGCCTTCGGTACGCAGCCTCGGACCATTAACCATGGAACAACTGCAAGGTACCATTCCGGGCGTTCTTCCGCTTGGTCAGAGTATTTTAATTGTATGGCCCCAACTCACGGGCTTAATCGCTCTTACCTTGTTGTGTTTTGTGTTATCGTATATTTCCTTTATGCGAAGGGAAATACGTTCCAGGTAAAACAACCATGAGAGATTAAATAAATAATATAATTACTTGAAATAAATCCAAAAACCATTGTGAACTTGAAATTCTATTCCCCCGTAATTTTTGTAAAAAACATTGAAAAGGCCAAAGAATTTTATATGTCACTACTTGGCCAGGAAATCGAACACGATTTCGGCAGCAATATTATATTTAAAAGCCGGCTGTCGTTATGGCAAATCGATAAAAACCACGAAATAGCTGTTGTTGCAAGGAACCCAAAAAAAGGAAGCTCATTTGAATTGTATTTTGAAACCGACAATATTGAAGAGAGCACAGCGCAGATTAAAGCTTCGGGAGCGAGGTTACTACACAATATTAAAACCGAACACTGGGGACAAATGACCATAAGGTTTTTCGATCCGGACGGACATTTAATTGAAATTGGTGAGGCGTTTGAAGTTTTTATTCGGCGTATTTACAGAGAAACAAAATCGATTGAGGAAACTTCAAGACAAACAGGAGTACCTGTAACCACAATCGAAAAAATTATTAGTAAATAACAATGTATGTTTTTAGAAGGTAATTACATCTTGATCACAATTTCCAATTGACTATGTTTTGGCTCGAGAAGCAAATTCGCAAGTATTACCAGGCAAAAACCTGTTAATCCTTTACAAAATGGTATTTATTCCGTCATTAATCTAATAAAACCCCTCCCCTTCGGGTGATTTCATCGCGTAAGAGTTCATTGCTAACAAGCTCCGGATCGACTGTGAATATTGCTATTGAATCGTCGCGTGAAAGAATCAGCTTATCAATACCATCAACCTGAAAAATAATACGCCAAATCGAATCGGAAATAAGAGTATCCTGTAATCCGGCGACTTTGTATTTATAAGTAATCAAACCGGCATCCTCTTCGAATGTAACAGCTTCTTCAGCAGGTTCTTCCTTTTTTTTACCTGCACAAGCAGCTATTATAAGAGCTAATCCCAATAAAAGCCAGATCTTTTTCATGATTACAGTATTTGATTTACATTAGCTATAATAAGTTACAAACCTAAGAATAATATTCCAATACCACTTAATAATAGCATGGCTCCTGCCAATGCATGTGTAAAACGTTCCAGTTTACGTAATCGTATAAAACCGATTCCCTTTTCTAATAAATAAACAAGTGTAAGCATCGTAGCTATAGTAATTATGGAAAATATTACCGATACAATTATCGCTTCTTTAATACTTCCCCTTTCAATAATAGCCGGATAAATAATAACTGGTATAAGCGGTTCGCAAGGACCTAATACGAATATTACAAATAATATCCAGGGTGTAATGTTTGTTAGTTTCTCACTTGGATGAATATGGTCGTGATCGTGCGAATGTTTATGTGTATGTTCATGTAAAATATTTCCGTGTTTGTGAATATGCGTATGGGGGTTTCGTTGGTAAGCCCTATATAATCCCCAAAGCATGTATAATAAACCAAATAAAGTAAAACCCCATGCCGCCCAGTTGCCTCTTGTATCTTCAATATCTGTGAGTCTGTTAAGACCAATTCCCAATGCTATTCCAATAAATCCCAGTGCAATGGAACTCGATACATGACCAATACCACAAACCAGTGTAATGAACATAGTCTTACGCGTCTTCCATTTGCGAGCTTCGGCCATAAAAATAAAGGGAATATAATGGTCGGGTCCCAATACGGTATGTACCACGCCCAGAAAAGCACCAAGAGCTGAGAAATAGATAATTGATTGTGAGAACATAATAATTCGATTGTCTATATAGTGCGCAATTTCACGATTATTATTGTATTCTTCACTATATAATAAAAACCAATATAAAGTATAGAGTAATAAATTTTTCTCCCCGAAATGACTTTTTACGAAACAGGATAAAAGAAATGTTATTAAATAATTTTAATGCCGCCCAAATTATTATAGAAATAGCTCTTCAATATGTAAGGAAGTATATATCTTTAATCCTTTCCTGTTTTGCTCCTTCATAAACTAATATAATCAGCAGGATTTGGAACATGAATGCTTATATGGTTCAAACCATCCTTCTTGGCCAGGTTATTAGCCCAACGTTCAAGTTGCTCGGGGCTCAGAATATTTTCATGGTAAATAATTTCATCATATACTCCCCAATAATGGATAAGATAGACTTCCGGAATTGGAATCACATGCAAAAAATCCAGAATGGTATGAGGAATTTCACTGATATGTTGCCAGTCGGATTTTAATTCTTGAAAATAGGTCCTAGCTTCTTTCCCTATATCCGAATCCAGATGAGGAGCCACCAGGTCGGATATCGATTTCTTTTCAAACCACTGCTTTAAACGCTTATTAATTTTTTCGTTCTTTGATGCTAACCGGGCAAAACTCATATGATTCGATTCCGGATAAGGGAAACGATTATTGGTATCAATAAACATTATAGGCGTATTGGCTATGACGGATATATCTTTTTTACGCAGCAACGGACAAAGCATATCACCTGTAATAAGAAGACGGCTATTCTTATCCTGGCTTTCAAAATAAAGCATGCTGGCTCCCAAAGCACCATCTCCATGATAAGCCGGGTAAGCTGTAATGTATAGGTCATGAGTTTCTTCGATTAGCAACTTCTTCCCTGGAATAAGCTCTCTGTGCAATACATGAGGTTTGATGTACGAATAGGTATTCATCAGCATATTCCAGGCACCAATTGTACAATACACCGATAATTTATTTTTTGATTTTATAGAATTGAAATGATGGCTCTGAACAATCCAATCGACACCGAGCATATGATCGGGGTGACCATGGGTAAGAATAATTGCATCGGGAATACGGTTCCCATGGTTTAAGAGAAAAGGCACTGTGTTATGTCCGGCGTCGATCAGGACTTCCCAGTTAATGACCGTTTTCTCCTTGTTGGTATAGGATAAAATTGAATACGATGCACTTCCTAATGCATTACTATTTTGTGGCTGATAAAAAGCCGATGGATATTCGAGGAGAACAGGCCATGCGGGTGCTGTTCCATTTATTCTAAGTTGAAGGTTCATTGGCATATTGTTTTTAGGTTCAATAACTAAAATACAATCGAAAAATATATTGATACATTATAACCAATTATGCTAAATAAAATAAGTTCTGTATATGTAGGAAATAAATTTATTTTGCTTGTAAAAATTTGACAAGTTCCTGATATAGCATCTGAACTGGTAATCCCATCACATTATAAAATGAACCTTCGATCTTCTCAATACCTATATATCCTATCCACTCCTGAATTCCATATGCTCCGGCTTTATCGAGTGGTTTATACTGTGCTATATAATAATTTACTTCCTCAAGTGCAAGTTTACGAAAATGTACCCTGGAATAACTGTGGAACGTTTGGATCCTTTTCTCCGACCGCAGGCAAACGCCGGTAACCACTTCGTGCAATGAACCTGATAGTCTGGAAAGTATTCTTGCTGCATCGTCCAGATCATTTGGTTTTCCAATAAGCCCACCCTGGTGCCATACTATGGTAT
>CAYMQP010000084.1:0-13426 GCA_964392505.1 uncultured Bacteroidales bacterium | reverse complement strand
CATTAAAAGTAGGTAAAAAAGCTACAACAGGTGGAATAGGTGAGGAATTGAATTTACCGCTAACAGAAGGAATCAAGTATGATTTCAGTTCAGATCCGGATATAGTATATGATTACCGATTAAAACTCGATTCATTGCTTAAAGCCCGTGAAGGTATTGACATAAAAGACGATATAGCAATAGATATTCATTTACTTTCAAAAGAACTGGAAATAAAAGAAGGAGAGGAGTTCGCTTTCAGTCTGTTACCGGATAGCACACATAAGGCTTTTGACAAAACCGGAGAATATCCTAGCTCAACTGTTTTCCTCAACAACAGGATCTTCGAAATCAAAGCCGATGAGAAATTCCAGATCAATGTTCCCTATACACCTGAAAGAAAGGTTAATATCAATACAGACATTGAATATTTGCAGGAAAACTTTCAATCCGACGAGTATTACCTTGAAATAGATACCATTCCGTTTTTTTCGGAGATATTAATCGATACATCCGGTTTATTCAGGCGATACCTTGATCCGGCCTTTAAAAAATCTGAAGATCAAACACTTACACCTTCAATTACCGGTGATAATATTAGCTCAGGGTTTGATATACGATATCGCGTACAGATCCTAGCAACCCGCAAACCGGTAACTAAAAAATTATTGACTAAAAAGTACAATGGAAAATTAAAGATCAGAAGTTTCGAAGAAGAAAACTGGTACAAGTATTACATTGCAGAAGTTCCAACTTATTTTGAAGCAAAACAGATATTAAATGATTGTGGTGTAAAGGATGCATTTATAGCAGCTTATCAGAAAGGCGCCAAATTAACCCTCAAGGATGCCATGGCCCTTCAATACAAGGAACGTATGGAGAAGAGCGGACAAGATATAAAAGATTCAATAGTAAATATTGTGACAGTAAATTTTGAATTCGATAAATTTTCACTCCGGACCGATGAAGAAAATTATTTACGCGAACTGGTAATAAATAAACTTCTGGAAAACGATAATACTTACGTTACGATTAACGGGCATACCGATATCCGAGGCAGTGATGTTTATAATTATGGTTTGTCAAATGAAAGAACTGAGTTTGTGAAATCGCTACTGCTTAAAGAAGGTATTGATGAAAGCCGTATCAGGACATATTCATATGGCGAAAGCCAGGTTCTGAAGGCCTGTAAAATACCGGACGATTGTGATGAATCGGTTCATCGTGTAAATAGAAGAGTTGAAATAGTGCTCTTCCAGCCATATGAATAAACCTACTCAAATTAACAAAACCTTAGCTCCTTTAATCTTCCGGTTTTTAATATCCAGGATAGCCTGATTGGCTTTTTCGAATGGATATAGTTCCACTTCAGGTTTGAAAGGCATTTCAGCTGCAATCCTTATTAATTCTTTAACATCGAAGCTGGTAACATTGGCAACACTTTTAATTTCCTTTTCCATCCACAGATGTTTGTCATAATCAATGTTAAGAAGATACTCGTTATCAATATCCTCTTTCCGGATTGCATTAATTACTAAACGGCCTCCCGGTTTGAGATATTCCAGTGCATAAACAACGGGTTTCCATACGGGTGTAGTATCTATAATACTATCGAGTAAATGGGGAGGTTTTTCAACCGTATCGCCTGCCCAATTGCATCCCAGTTCTAAGGCAAATTCCCTTTCTTTCGGACTTCGGGCAAATACATATATTTCCGATTTCGGATACTGGTATTTAATAAGTTTCAATACTAAATGCGCCGAAGCTCCAAAACCTGTAAGGCCAATCTCGTGTCCATCGATTATGTTGCATAACAAAACCGACCGAAATCCTATAGCACCGGCGCAAAGCAGCGGCGCTGCTTCAGCATCGGAAAAGATATCGGGTATTTTATAGGCAAACTGTTCCGGAACAATCATATATTCAGCATAACCACCATGTACATCCCGACCTGTTGCCAGAAAATTACTACAGAGGTTTTCTCTGCCAGTGGTACAATAGTCACATGTTCCGCAAGCCGAATAAATCCATGCCACACCTACCCTATCACCAATTTTAATATCCTTTCTGGTTCCCATCGTTTTTTCCACTGTACCCACTACCTGATGACCCGGTATAACTGGAAATCTTGGTGGAGGAGTACGGCCTTCGATTTCGTCGATCTCGGTATGGCAAACTCCACAGACACTTATTTTAATTAGAACCTCACCCTCCTTTGCAACGGGTTTAGGCAATTCCATTTGATGAAGTGGTTTGGTTTCTTTACGCAAATCACAGATCCTGTTAATAATCCATGCTTTCATACTCACGAAGTTAAGGTTTATTAAACTGAACCACAAAAGGTAATCTTGTTTGAAGCTCTCATTTAGATTTTATTTCAATCAATAAATATTGTTAGTTTTTATTTTTGTATTTAATAATCAACTTCCTGTAAGAAAATAACATGAAATTCAATAATCTACATCCGTGGCATGTAGATAAGCATGAAGCTGTTCAAATACAATATAATTTATCAAAGCTTATTATCTTAAAAAACAGTTTTCATGAGGTAAGAAGAATAGCTGGTTGCGATGTTGCCTATTCCGCACTAAATAATAAAGCCTATGCCGCAATATGTCTGTTTACCTTTCCGGACCTCAGTAAAACAAACGAAGTAACTTGTGTTTCCGATATAACATTCCCTTATTTAAGCGGATTATTGACCTTCAGGGAGGGGCCCGCCTTATTGCATGCTTTTGAAAAACTTGTTGAAAAACCCGATATAATTATATTCAACGGACAAGGTATAGCTCACCCAAGAAAAATGGGGCTTGCTACCCATATGGGCATAATACTGGATACTCCATCGATAGGTTGCGCTCAGAAATCTATTTTTAGAAATTATGATAATCCCGACTATTATAAGGGGGCTTTTTCTGAAATTCGCGATAACAAGAATATGGTCATTGGTGCTTGCCTGAGAACAAAAGATAAAACCAACCCTGTATTTATTTCGCAGGGTTATAAAATCGGATTACGAGCGGCTATCGACATTGTTCTGAGTTGCACATTACAATACAAAATGCCCGAACCTCTCAGGTCATCTCATATTTTAGCGAATTCGGTGAAAGAGAAACAAACTAGAAAAAAGAATGACTGATAATCGAAAATTATTTATTGGTACTTCAGGCTGGAGTTACAAACACTGGTCAGGCATATTCTATCCCGACCACATTAAACCTGCTAAATTTCTTGAATACTATATTACACAGTTTGATTGTGTTGAATTAAACTCAAGTTTTTATCACCTGCCCAAAGAAGCAACCATAACCGGGTGGGTTAATCGCACACCGGATAATTTTAAGTTTTGTCCGAAATTGAGTCGGTTTATTACGCATCGGAAGCGTCTCATAAATTGTGAGGAATCCACAAAACGGTTTTTCGATTTATTTGAGGTTATGCATAAACGTCTGGGGCCGGTTTTGATACAGCTGCCTCCGGGTTTACAGTTTAATAAATCCCTGATATGTGATTATTTTAGTTTGTTAAAAAATAGCTACAGCAATTACAGGTTTTCTATTGAAATACGCCATAAAACATGGATCACAGACGAATTCTTTCAATTACTCACTGAATATGGAATAGCTTTTGTGATTGCCGATTCCGGAAAACGTTTTCCTTATTACGAGGCGGTCACAACAGACTTTGTGTATCTTCGGTTTCACGGGCATGAATCGCTATATGCTTCGGATTATAGTGAAGCAGAATTGCAGCAATATACCGAAAAGATAGTTAACTGGCTGAACAATGGAAAAGTAGCTTGGGTTTTTTTTAATAACGATTTTCATGGTTACGCGGTGAAGAATGCTCAGCGTTTGAGGGAACTGGTTGAATCGGTTTAAGGCAGATTATAAAGTATGAGAGGATAAATGAAGAAATGGCTGAGACAGTGAGAAGATGATTGGTGAAATGAATTTAAAATAAGAGGCAGGTTATACTACCTTTGGATACCATGAAAAATATGATCTCCATCCGTGTTGAATGCTATTCGGGGTATAAAGCAAATGAATATCCCCGCCGGTTTTACTGGGACGATACCCTGTTTGAGATCAAGGAGATACTGGATCGTTGGTACCAGGGAGATGCCAATCCTGAGTTCCCGACAGCAGATTATTATAAGGTACAAACAGCCTCCTCAGGGCAATTCATACTAAAGCATGAGTTAAAGAATGACAAATGGTTTTTGGTAGTTTAAGTTGGCAACCATTTAAAATTTAACAAAGCTCTGATCGTATGCCTTCTTTGTTGAATCGCCTTAATAATATTATAGCGATATTTCTTATCATTCTATAAAATAACACGTTAAAAAAAGTAGGGTAAAACCGTTTTTATTCGGAATAATGAATGACTAATTTTATGTCGAAGTAAATTCAATTAAATTAAGGTCTTTATACAATTTGACAAGGGACGAGTTTAAGTATCTGTTCGATAACTATTTTGATTCTGTTCGTAGCTATATATTCTATCGCGGAGCAGATGAAGAAACTGCCACTGATCTGGCACAGGATGTTTTTTTACGCATCTGGGAAAAACAACTTGCTATTGAACCAAAAGGAGCACTGCATTTACTTTATAAAATTGCCGGCGATATGTTTGTGAGTCGGTACAGAAGAGAGGTTATTGAACAAAATTATCTAAAGACTATAAAAATCGATAATTATGATTTTTCACCTGAAGAACAACTGAGATACAATGAAATGAAGAAAAACTATACAAAAGCTTTGGCCGGTCTTGGCGAAAAGCAACGCGTTGTTTTTCTTATGTCCAGGATGGAAGGGCTTAAATATCATGAAATAGCTGAAAGATTGAAAATAAGCATCAAAGCTGTTGAAAAAAGGATGCACCTTGCGCTGGAACATCTAAAAAAAGAATTGCAGCAATAAATGTCAGAAAAAAAGAAACATACAAATCAATATTCCGATTCCATGCAGGAAGCCCTAGAAATGCTCTCGGGAAGTTATATTGCCTGGAAGAAAAGTAAAGATCAGGTTTGGTCGGAGATGGAAAAGAAACTGGAAACACAATCTTCAGTTGAAACCAAAGTGATCTTTTATCCATGGATGAAATTAGCCGTGGCCGCAGTAATCGTATTACTCATTGGAATACCAGTTTTTATGCAGCTGTATACCAAAACAATACATGTTCCCTCCGGCAAGCACAGCCATATCGTTTTGCCCGACGATTCCGAGATCAGCCTTAATGCGCAATCGACAGCATCATACAAACCTCTTATGTGGAAGTTTTCCCGTAAAATAAAATTTGAAGGTGAAGCCTATTTTACTGTTCAACCCGGAAAAAAATTCAATGTTATTTCAGATAATGGCAGTACGCTGGTTTTGGGAACACGTTTTAACATATACGCACGAGATAGCGACTACCAGGTTACCTGCATTTCGGGGCAGGTAAAGGTTATGGAAAATATAAATAATAAGGATGTAATTTTACACAAAGGTCAGAAAGCTGTTTTAAATATGGCAGGTATTCTGGCAATACAAACTAATATCAATACAGAACAAACTTTGTCGTGGTTAAATAACAAGTTTAGTTTCACATCGGTTAGTTTATCAAAAGTTTTCAAAGAAATAGGCAGACAATATGGTGTTATAATTACATTTCCGGAAGAAATTAAAAATAATTCTTACACGGGCACTTTCAATAAGAGTCCATCCGTTGATTATGTGTTGAATTTGGTTTGTAAGCCCTTTGGCCTTAATTTCATTCGAAAGTCGGAAAATGAATATATCATTGTCAGTACCCATTAATCGTCTTATTTTTAAAATAAATCTGATAATACTGGGTATTGTATGTCATGACTACGTTGCCCTTACCCAGGAAGTAAAAATTACCTGTACTAACAAACCCCTGAACGAAATTCTGATATCGCTGCGCGATAATTATAGTTTAATGATTTCTTTTAATGATAAAGAGCTTTCAAACTATAAACTGACCCTCGATAAAGAATTTGTTTCAATACCTCAGGCCCTCAATTATTTATTAACCGGTTTGCCCCTGGCCTATGAGGTTAGCGAAAATGTATACATCATATATAGCAAACCGGCAGGGAAGGCAACTAATAAATTCATTATCGCTGGTCGAATATTTGATAAAACGAATCTTGAAACCCTCCCCTTCTCAAGCATAGTAATAAATAACTCAGGATCGATATCGGATGTGAAAGGCAATTTTTCCTATACCTCCTCAACAGATAGCATCTTTAACGTTAAAATTTCATACCTGGGCTACTATATTCTTGATACCATTATACCACCAGGTGCAAATTATGTTTTCAGGCTTATACCCTCGGTTATTGCGCTGGAAGAAATTGTCGTAGAAGGTTCGGAAATAGCCCGATCGATTGAGACTGGAAATACTCCGGGCACTTCCAGAATAAATCATAAGATTGCTTATTTATTGCCTGGCAATGGCGATAATTCGACCTTCAACCTGTTACGGCTTCAACCTGGAATTCTGGCAGCAGGCGAACAATCGACCGATCTGATTATCTGGGGTAGCTATGAAGGACACAGCCAGGTAATTTT
Organism: uncultured Bacteroidales bacterium; assembly: GCA_964392505.1. GTDB lineage: Bacteria > Bacteroidota > Bacteroidia > Bacteroidales > UBA10428 > UBA10428. The sequence goes on along the minus strand of CAYMQP010000084.1, from coordinate 6,869 downwards.
CGACGGTTTTACTATTTATGGCATGAAAAACTTCAATGATAATATCAGTGCTGTAAATCCGTATATGGCCAAAGATATTAAAATACTCAAAGGTGGCTTTGGTGCCGAATATGGCGAAAGAGTTGGAGGAATTGTCGACATAACAGGAATTGAAGGTAATCGGCTATCACCATCGGCTCAATTATCTATTAATAATACAACCCTGAATGGTTTACTGAGTGTTCCCTTATTCAAAAAATCGGCATTGGTTATGGCATACAGGCAAACCTATTACGATTTGTACAGTCCGATAGAAATTGCCAATACCCGTTCCGGCAGAGGCAGACAAAACGGAGGACCCGATTATTATGCTTCGCCCGACTATCAATTCCGTGATCTGAATCTGAAATATTCCGGAAGTAGTAACAACAGCAATTATTATATTAGCTTTTACGGTGGAAGGGATAATTACGATCTTTCATTCAACGATGAAAATCAGAATACCAGTATTTCCTCCGATTACAGTGAAAGGAATAATCAGCTTGGGGCTGCTGTTTTTTACGGATATACATGGAAAGAAAGAAATACCAGCAATGTTACCATAAGTTACTCTTCACTTGAAACCGATAAAAACCAGGAACAGGAAGTTGAAAGAACTATGGGTAATCAACCATTTTATAATAGCTACCAGAAATTTAACTCGGCTATAAACGAGATAAATGCCAGAATCGATCATAACACCGCCCTATCGGAAATGCATGACCCCGAAGCAGGTGCTGGACTATTGTATTATTTTGGCAATCTGCGGGAAACTTATTCGAGTGATACGACTTCGAAGGAAAACTCCAGCCTGCCCATCCCATATTTTTATCTCCAGGATAATATTACCCTGTTTAAAAACCTGCAATTGAAACCAGGTGTTCGTGTCAATTGGCATACAGTTTCAAATAAATTCTATTTTCAACCCCGCTTTGCAGTTTTATACAAATTCAGGGAATTTTTCAGGATCAATACATCATGGGGTCTCTATAATCAGTTTATATCAAAAAATATACGTATAGACGAATTGGGCAACTATCAATCGAACTGGTCGGTCAGTAATAACGACGATATTCCGGTACTGCATGCAAATACTTTTGTTTTCGGATGTTCATTTACTAAAAACAATTTTACCGTAAACGTTGAAGGTTATCTGAAATTCACAGGTGGGATTAAACGCTACCTGCAGACAACCGATAGGATTATTCCCTACGAAGGAAAGGGTAAAACTAAAGGAATCGATTTTTTTATTAAGAAAGAATTTAAACACCAGTCGTTGTGGATTGCCTATACGCTGAGTAAAACAGAAGAATATTTCCCGTATTTCCCGTCTGATGAATATTTGCCTGCATTACACGATCAACGACATGAAATAAAGTTAGCAGGATTGATAAAACTGAAACCCTTTTATCTTTCAGCCAACTATGTTTTCGGCTCTGGATTTCCCGATCCTGAACTTTTACATGACATAGTTGGCTATATACAATCCTATAACCGACTCGATGCTGCCTTTATTTATAAATTTTCCATTCGTAAAATTTATATTAATGCAGGTATTTCAGTTTTGAATTTACTGAATACCGAAAATATCAGGTATTCTAATTTCACTACAATCCCTACCGATGAATCCAGTTCTGTGAGTGTTTATGCCGAACCAGTTCCCTTTACTCCTTCCCTTTTTCTGAATTTACGTTTTTAACCCGGCAAATACATTTCAAATCATAACAACATGTCGGCTTAATTAATAATTTATCAGGTTTCTGGTAGGGTAAAACGATTCTTATGCGGTTATTAGGTGTAGTTCGATTTAAAATGAATAATTCAGCTACTCTTAATTAACACTATCGATTGTAAAATTTAAAACACATTACAATGAAAAAAATAGTATTCAAAATTTTAGGAAGTGCTATGGGAGTATTCCTTTTATCAGGACTTTCATTTGCACAAGAAAATAATACCGGATCCCAGGTTAAAGAACAGAACCGGAACCAGGTACAAAATACGGTACAGGAGCAGAGCCAAGTGCAGGAACAAATAAGAACTCAGGAACAAGCTCAAGTCCAAGAACAAGCCCGGATACAAGAACAGAACCATGTTGGTGAACAAACCCAGGTACAGGAACAAACCCGGGTACAGGAACAAACCAGAATAAATCAGCTAGACCAGGAGCGTTTCCGTGCTTCGCTCACGGAGGAACAGATTGATATCCTCGAAAACAAGGTGATGACGAGGAACCAGAAGCGGAGAGCCTTTATGGAATCGCTTAACGAACAGCAGCGGGAAATGCTGCGCGAACACCGCGAATTACGGGTACAGCAAAGGAATCAGTATCGGAACAATTTGTCGGAGGAACAGCGTCAGGAAATGCGAAATAACCGCGAACAACATCAAAACAGAAATAACCAACAACAACAGGGTGGATAAAATGCCCTGTTTACCGTGAAAAGAAATACCCGGAATTACTATGAGGTATTTCCGGGTATTCTTACTTTCTGACATAGTTTAATAATAAAAAAGTATTGAAGTCCTATGAAGCGCGCACTTATTCAATTCCTCATGCTGATGTTTTGTTTAACAGCATGTTCGCAAAGCGACAAGCTGGATTCTTTACTGACCGATGTCTTGGGCGAAGACTACGCCCTGATTTACGATAAAGAATATATTCCCACATTTCATACCCTCTATACTGGTATGTCATCCAGCTGTAAAACATTGTATGCGGGCAGGGAAATAGGTGACAACATGTTTAATATGCACGGATATGTGTATTACTTTAGTTCCAAAGGTTTTTTTATCGGTGCGTCGGGATCGTGGTATAGCGAGTTTGATCCTCGATACAGCCATACCCTTTTATCGGTGGGAATTAATAAATTCTTTGGTAAAAAGAACAATTTCATTTTTAAAACATACTACAGCCAATATTTTCAGTATAAACCCGATCCGGATGTCGCGTATGATTTTAATAATACTATTAACGTTGGGATTTCTTATAGAAACAAGTGGATAGGAACCAGAATATCTTCGAATTTATTGTTTGGGCACGATATCGGATTTAATGTTTCCTTAGGCATTTTTTCACGAATTCCGGTTATCCGGTTCGGAAAATATAATAAGATCCAGCTGGAGCCCGAAATATCGGCCTATATCGCTTCCGAAACTATTGAATATGTAAATTCCGGCTCAGTTAATAGTCAATTACCCGATTCACAACCTATAAACACTACAGATGTATATGGTTTACTTAATACACAATTATACCTGCCTGCCTGCTTTTATATCGGTAATTTTAATTTTGAACTATCCTGGTCGGTGAATTTACCCCGATCGCAGGATGAGACTATAACCTACCCGGTAAGCTCCTTCTTTTCCATCTTCCTGGGTTATATATTTCCGTTGAATTAACTGAATTTATAGATATTACATCATTGCAAGCGAAATGTAATGGAGCGAAGCAATCTAGCCAATAAAAGATCAGATTGCCACGTCCCGATGAAATATCGGGACTCTTAATGACGGGAAAGTTTGGCTTTCACGTCATTGCAAGGAATCCCGATTATTAAATTGAGACGACGAGGTAATCTCGTCTTTAATTATCTATATTAACTACGCTGAGTATTTCCTGGATTAACTTTGTCGACCGCGCTCGCATTAAGCTTTCCGCGAGCGCTGAAGCTGCTCAGCGGAGGCACTACCTTGCTCCGCCATAGCGGCTTAACGTAGGCGAGGACTGTTGCGAAGGGATACGCTGCTCCTATTTCTACACCAAGACTGCTGACAACAAGGCTTACGAGCGATACTGCATATAAATTACAATACCTAAAAATAGTGATTTGAAAGTTTATCTTTATTTTTACTTTTCCTTATGACTTCATTTGTTAGAAATATTACAATAAAAGTATTCTCATTCGCAGTGATTGCGTTAATGGGATTATTGATTACTAACAATGGGGTATTTACCCACTCGCATAAACTCGAAGATGGTTCTGTTGTTATTCATGCCCACCCATACGACAAATCGAAAGACTCTCAACCTTATAAATCTCACCACCATACAAAGGCTGCGTTTGTATTTTTAAAAAATTTAAACTTATTATTCTTTTCGTTATTCTTGGTTATCACATCTATATTCATAATCAAGATAAAACAATTATATGTTGATAGGGAAAAGATATACTTTCGGTTATTTTCACGTTCAAATTTTAGCAGGGCTCCGCCTGTTTCATAGTATCATTTAAATGTTTTCTTTTTACCAGGGTAAATTCATTCCGGTTTTATTCCGAATTTCAAACCAATAAATGTGGGGCTTCATTATATTTTAATGTTCAATTTTAACATGATATTATGAAAAATATAAATATTATCATGACAATCTTATTATTGTCATTTTATCACATCATTTATGCACAAAAAACTAAAACAGATGCCATGCTTTTTGGTGATGTTAAATCAGCAAAAACTAAAGAACATATACCTTATGTTACAATCATAGTCAAAGGAACCCAGCTTGGGACTATGACTGATGGTACAGGTCATTATATGTTAGCTAATTTACCCGTTGGGAAGTGTGTAATTATTGCTCAATCATTGGGCTATAAAACACAGGAAAAAGAGGTGTTTATGGAAAAAAACAAAGCGACAGAATTGTTTTTTGAGTTAGAAGAAGATGTACTTAATTTGGAACAGGTAGTTGTTACGGGAACACTTACAGAACATTATATAAAAGATGTTCCGATAAGGACAGAGGTTATAACAGCAAAAGAGATTGAGATAAAAAATGCATGCAACCTTTACCAGGTACTGGAGGGGACTCCCGGGATAAGGGTGGAACAGCAATGCCAATTTTGTAATTTTTCAATGATAAGGATGCAGGGATTGGGTGCAGAACACACTCAGGTATTAATAAATGGGCAACCAATGTATTCCGGTTTGGCAGGTGTTTATGGCTTGCAACAGATCGGAACAGTAAATATCGACAGGATTGAAGTTGTGAAAGGCGCAGGTTCTGCCCTGTATGGCAGTAGTGCCGTAGCAGGGGCCATAAACATAATCACAAAAGAACCTTCTTTTGAACCGTCAACAAATATTGATTTACAGTTTGGTAATTACAAAACAAATAAATATGATATTTACTCATCTATCAGGAACGAAAAAGGAAATATAGGATTGAACATTTATGCCCAAAAAATTACTGGCGATGCCATTGACCAAACCTCCGAAGGTACAAGCCGTGATGAAGTCGATAAAAAAGATGGAGTTTCCGACAGGGTAGAATCCAACCTAAACAACGCGGGATTTGGTTTGTATATAAATGATGCTTTCTTAAAAAATGACAAACTTGTAATAAAGGGCAGGTTCTTGAATGAAAAACGGCAGGGGGGAATTATGAATGATGATTATTATAAAAATCCCCTTACTGATGGCACGGAGCGTATAATAACCAACAGGTACGAATCAGAACTTTCCTATACGAAAACGTTCAACAACCAATCCGATATCAACTTAACTGTTGCATACATAAACCATAACAGGGATGCTACAAACGATTCATACCTGGGCGATTACATGGCTACACATGGCAATAGTGTGCCCGATTTACGCAACATGAGGCCATACCTGGCAACCGAAAATTCACTAACATCAACATTAACGTATGGGATAACATTTAACAACCACCAATTGCTTATCGGGGCACAAACATATTATAACAAGCTTAAAGAATCAGGCATGTATGTGGTTATTGATGATGAAAGTGATTACTTGGGCGAATCATACAGGTCAACCAGCAATAAGTCTGCAATAGAATTTGGTGTTTTTGCACAGGACGAATGGGCCGTATTTGATAAATTCACGGTTGTCCCCGGTGTACGCTTCGATTTGCATCGTTCGGAAGAAGAATACAAAGCCGACCGCCAGATTTTTGAAAATACATTATTTCCCAAAACAAGCTTTGAAGAAAACAGTATAAACCCAAGGATTGCCTTAAAATACGAAATCTCTGAAAGAATTACCCTGAGGGCCAATGCAGGTACGGGCTTCCGCGCCCCATACGGTTTTTCGGAAGACTTACACCTGTGCAGTGGTTCTCCCCGTGTTTGGAAATCATCTGGTTTGAATCCTGAAACTTCGGTAAGTTATAACTTCTCTGTCGATTATTATGGAAAAAACACAAGGGTAAGCGCTAATTTATTCCGTACCGATTTAAAAGATAAAATCGGTTTTGTTGATGCAGAAGCAGATATAGCCGTTTTAGGATACGATTATCAATGGAAAAATATTGATGATGCCTTTGTTCAAGGAGTAGAACTTTCCGTTATGGCAAACCTGCTGAAAAACCTCGATTTGGGCGTTGATTTCACTTACAACCAGGGTGAATATAAAAATGTAAGGGAAGACTGGCTGGGTACATCTTATGAAAAAGATAGCAAATATATTTCGAGGTTTCCTTCAACAACCGGGGATATAAACATCGAATACACCCTTAAAACCTGGAGTTTTATTATCACGGGCAATTACCAGGGAACCATGTATATTGATTATTACAGTGAAGATGAGTCTTTATCAAAAATTAAAAAGACCAACCCGTTCATGCTGTTCAATGCCAGAATATCTAAGAAACGGAATCAATTTAAATTATATTCCGGAGCAAATAATATACTCAACTATATTCAGGATGAAAAACATTTAGATGACGCAGCTTTCATGTATGCACCGGTATACGGTACCATGTTTTATGGAGGGATCTCTATTGATATAATGCATTAATAGTCTGGACTAAAGAAATATAATAAAATTTAAACCCCGTATTCTAAGATAAAACCAAGTAATAGGATAAAAATCTATATAATTTTTAT
>CAYMQP010000083.1:0-13472 GCA_964392505.1 uncultured Bacteroidales bacterium | reverse complement strand
ATATCAAAGAGCTTCAGAAGCAAACGAAAACCGCAACGATAGAATCCGGACCGTTGAAGTCTTATTTAACTTCTTTAATGAAATAAGAGGGATACCGATGCCGGTAAAAATGGTTTGTATAATATATTTAGATTGAGATATCATATTTAACCTAAAAGCAGGAGGAGATTATCATGAAAGGTATCGTTTTTTACAGTTCAGTTTTTGTTCTGTGCTTTATACCATTTCTATACTCTTTTGGTGACTCAAATATCCTGGATAATCCCGGCTTTGAAAAAGGAAAAGAGGGATGGTTTAACCGTACATGCTCAGTTGAAGCTGTTTCATTGCCGGTTCACAGTGGTAAAGGAAGCCTGAAAGTTTTTATGAGAAAGCAGACATGGCAGGGAGCCAAGCAATCTTTGTTTGGCAAAATGGTTGAAGGTAAACCTTATAAAGTATCGGCATGGGTAAAGCTTGATAATGCCAGCAGCGATTACATTGCCATATCTATTGAAAAACAGGACGACAGTGGCATCAATTACATCAATGTAGCAGGTGCAACCGCAACAGATACCGGATGGGTTCAGCTTTCGGGAGAATTCACCCTGAATATAACCGGCGAGTTGACTGTGCTGGACATATACTTTGAAGGCCCACAACCGGGAATCGTTTTTTATATAGATGATGTACAGGTATATGGCCCGGAGGCGGAAATCCCGAAAACCATTCCTCCAAAGCCTGAAGCAACAGGGCATATCGACGTTAACACACGTTATCAAAAAATAGAAGGCTTTGGCGCCTCCACTGCTTTTTATACTCCGGACCTGGTCAACCACCAGAAAAAAGATGAATTATATCATCTTCTCTTTAATGAACTTGGTCTTGACATATTACGCATCCATAACTATTACGATATTAATCCTCAAAACTTCGATGAAACAGTCGAGATCATTAAAAGCGGCAGGGCAGCTCTGGGCAGAGATATGAAGATTATGGTTTCATCATGGTCGCCACCGGTTTACCTGAAAAGCAATGATAGAATAACCGGAGGGACACTTAAAAAAAAGAACGGGAAATTTGTATATGATGAATTCGCCCAATGGTGGTACGAAAGCCTGGTTGCCCTAAAGAAAGAAGGCATCAATGTAGAATATGTTAATATACAGAATGAAACTGATTATCCGGCTCCATGGAATTCATGCGTATTCGCTGCTACAGAGGCATCAGATACAACCCTGGCAGGCTATGATACAGCATTCGAAACTGTGTGGCATAAGTTAAATGCCGAGATGGGTTCGGATATGCCAAAGATGCTTGCTCCGGAAACGTCAAGTCTAGGCCATTCCGAAAGATATATCAAAAATCTGGACACTCTGTCCCACGTTTATGGATACGCACACCATCTTTATAACTGCAGCTTCTGTGGTGAGAATCCCGACAGGTTCATCCCTTCCATGAAGCGTTTTAATGAATTAGTTTTACAATACGGTAATAAACCTAAGTTTCAGACCGAATTCGAAGTAGCGCCCATCAAGTGGACGGGCGCGATAAGTACGGCACACTTAATACATAACTCAATGACTATAGAGCAGGTAACTGCCTATTTGTACTGGGATTTATTCTGGAATCCGGATTCAGGTTTAATCAGCATTGATGATCCGGCTTCCTACACGATAAATCCCGCCTATTATGCTTTCAAACAATATTCAAAATTCATTGATGCAGAATGGCAGCGCGTGGATGCCACAACGGATAATGCAGGGTTGAGGTTATCGGCTTATGTCAGTCCTGATAATAAAAAATTAACGGTTGTAATACTCAATGTCAGTGATAGTGTGGATATTTCTCTAAATCTTGCTGTCAGGAATTTTCCTGTATCAAAAGGTGAAATATATCGATCCAGTCAAACGGAAAACTGTATTCTTACTGGTGAATACGACAGAAAACGTTCAGTAAGAATACCTGAGAACTCTGTTACCACACTGGTGCTTTATGCAGGGGAAAACTGATGCCTGTTGTTTTATGAATCAGAAATCCTAGAATTCATTTTATCCGGGAAATTCATCATTTATCCGTCCAGTCATCCGTTCTGAAAGGTGAAACCGGTTAAATTCTTGTTGAAGAAGATAAATTCAGTGAAGATGAAATAGGATTGAAAAAATATCCGGCTGAAACGTATTATTTGTAGGTTATGTATGATGATCAAATGATAATCCATACAATCTGTAAAAAATAATCTTTCAGTTTTAAAGAGCTATTTCAAAAGTCTCTCTGCGTAACTCTGTGTCTACTTTGTGTACCTCTGTGGTATTTTATAAATCTTGACCACAAAGGTTCACAAAGGAGGCACAAAGTATCACAAAGAAATAATCAATATTGCTAAGCGGTTATAAAGACTTTTGAGACAAGCTCTATCTATGCTGCTCATCAGGTGATTTTCATGCATTGATGCTTTAATCGCTTCTAACCCTGATTATCTTCTCTCCAAAACATGGAATTCCTTCGGGTGTTATGCCCCGAACAACTATCTTATATTCCGATTCATTATCGGCAGTATAAAATTTAAGATTTAGTGGAAATTTATCCGAAACCAGTCTGGAATTCCAATAAAGCAGGTTACTAAAACAGGGAACACTTTCATCCCTATCCCATTTCTCTATTGTTTCTGGCAGTATAAATCTACTGGCCGGAGTTAATGTCTGATAATCGAAGAAAACCGTACCACTTGGAAATTCAATATGTTCCAGTTGAGGTTCCTTACTTATAATGTTTATAACACCATTCAGTTTATACGCTCCGAGGAAATATTCCTGATTAATGATATTAATCCTTTCAATAGTTGCAGGCGATAATTCAAGTATAGCATTGATATCAAAAACAGGGATATTGTCAAGTAAAACCAGAGGATTACTTATTATTGCATCGGTATTACGATCTTGCATCTGGAAATAGAAGGTATCTCTTTTCTGCCTCAGGTAAGTATAGGGTACAATCTCGGTAAAAACTTCCTGCACGGAAGATAACTCTATGTAGTCGGCCAGAACAATGGAAAAATAGGGATGAGTATACAGCCTCTGAGGTATAAAATCGGTTGATAAATTTCGCTTAGTCCTAATTCCAAAATTCTCAGCAACCTGCTTATTAATATAAAGTTCTTCATAAACCTGATGGTCGCTCTTCGAAAACGATAAAGTATTATAGGGCGGAATATATTCCTGAATAAAATCATTATTGATAAGAATAGTTGTATTCTTCAGTTCCGAATAATCAACTCCAGTAACAAGCTTCCGAATACCAGTAAAAGTATTCAATGAAAATATAAACGAACCCTCTTTGTTAGTTTCACAAATATGTAATTGTGGTTCGTCACCTAATACCGAAAGATATACTTTACAATGAGGAACAGGTTTTTCTGAAATCGAATTAATTACCACGCCGGTTAAACTTACTTCCCTTATATCGGGAAGTTTGTTAACGGATAGTTCTGTTTTTTCCGATAGTATCTTTTTCAGGGAAGCATTATTTTGTCGGATAGAGTTTTCATAAATTATCGCATTACCTGCGAAAGCATCGAAGTCAGAGTTAGTTATTTCCGGATTTTGTAAAGTCCCTTTCAGACTAACTGATGCAATAAGGTTTGTATATGATTCAAATTCCCTGTTAAGTTCACTAATGGTTAATTCAACTGGTTCATGCGGAGAATAAACTGATTTATTCGTTTCCAGTAGCAGAGGTATTATTTTATTAGCAGGTTTAGACGCCACTGTAAATTGAATAATTTCGTTATTTCCATTTTTTACAAGGATATAATTTGTTTTTGTTTCGAGCTGATTCTCCGGAATATTTGTCTGCCACTTATTTTCTTCTGCATGAAAAGATTCCGTTAAAACAGTTCTCAGATACTGGTCCTTAATAACCAGTATGCCATTATGTATTGCTTTCGTATTTGCTCCTGCCAGATTAATATGTAAGTATTCATCATCCCATCGCGAAGTTATATTCCAGCCTGAATTGCTGATATTCTGTATTGGATAAACTGAAGAATCGTTATTATTAAAATAAATTCTCACAAAATAATCTTTATTGTACTGTGGGGTAAATTCAAAAACTCCCAGACCAGGATTTACCAGTCTGATAGCTGATATTACTTCATTTTTTTCCGAAACAATAGTAGCACTGGTAATATTATTCTGCTGATTGGGACTAATGAAAGCACCCTGAACAGGTAACCCGTAAATGGCTGATCCTCCTCTGAAAAATAACGCTGTGTTGTTATCACCATCAGAACTGCTTAGTGGAATTTCAGGATTCAGAATTAAAATTTCTTTAAGTGTCAGGCTTTCGATCGGATAGTTCTTCTGGTAATTTGTATAAGCCCTGATATAGTAATTCCCGGTAGGAAAATTATCCGGAATATGTATTGAACCACCTGCATTACCATGTTCAATTTTAAGCTTCTGTTTAATCGAATTACTATTCAACCCTCGATAGATGTCAATATATATTACCTCACTCAAACAATGGCATGCCGGTTTATTGTTGCATTGTAAAAATGCACTGAACCAAATTTCTTCCCCGGCTATATATAGTGTGCGATCGGTAAAAAGAGTAACCTGTTCAAAATAACCTTCACAGGAATTCAATGAATCGGGAACTGGTTTATTTGCATATCCACCCTTATTCAGTATACACAATTGAGAAATAAATAGTATCCGCAATATGTTATAAGTAAGTTTCATTTACCCCGTTCTAATAATCCTCCCAAAACTCAGGTCTTTCTGTAGTACCTCCGTTTGCACTGCAGAAGAAACATTTTTTCCGAGCAACAGCTATAGCACCATCCACAATAGTAAAATACAAAGGTGATTCGGGTGAACCACCTCTTCGTATAATCCATCCAACGCCATCGGTTTGTCCAAAGCACCTGGTAAATGTAAAAGTAACATTGGGCGGTCGGCTAAAATATTCTCTTTTTTCTTTTATACCTCCAACCACAAAACTCCCCAGTACAGGCTCTTCAGAGTTAGTAACACTTTTCAGATTTCCAACAATATTGTAAGGCTGAATAGCATATAATGAACCACTATTGTTTTGTTGATTCACCTGATAATAAAGATCGAAAATTTCTTCGGATACACGAATCTGCTTCACAAGCAGGCTATATCGTTCATAAAACTGTTTTGTATCGAAAGTAACAAAATGAAGCGGAAGCGGTGTCGAGGGTAAATCGGATAATGCCATACTTTTATATAAATAAAAACCACCAATCTTTGATGTTTTCCAGCACAGCATTGGCGGAGGATCAGTTACCTGCTCCATTCCGTTTCCGGCATGAATATATACCAATTTTAAATCGACATGAAATTTATAGGTTTCAACCAGCTGAAATATATAATATGTTGTTTCACTACCTGAAGGAATACCTTCGATATAAAACTGGGCTTCCTGAATATCGTATAGCGGATCGGTTGTTGGTTTATATTCAATTTTGTAATACAATGAATCAAATTCGTCAGTACCAGTGAGTAACTGATAATCCGATACATACTCCTTATTATTTGGTAATGTAACAGTAAGCATATAGCTTCTTCCTTCGATTCCGCTAAAGTTTGAAGGATAGTATTTGCCGGCTTCAGCTTCATAAAAAACCGTTGAGTTTCCCAGGTTATCGGTAACAACAACCCGTGCATCGCTAACAGGTATAAATTTCTGACTATCGACCGGAGCAGTAAGTGATAAAAAAACATATTGATTATCCGCATCGTCGGTTACCAGACCGTCGACTACCAATACAGATTCTTTGTCTTCCACATCGGGCCAGTAAGGATCGATGCAGGAGAGCATTGCTAAGAAAAGCAATATTACATATTTTAATAATCTAATCATTATAATTTCCAAGTTTAAATATGTACGTAAATGTGAAAACAGGAGCCCCGAATATTGACAATTTATAACCTTTTATCCGGCCATTTTCTTCAGCAAAAAAAACCGAATAGGCATTTCTTCTTCCTGTAAGATTATATACCGAGAACATCCACGATCCGTGGGCAAATTTCTCTTTTAACAGATTACCCTCTACATTTACCGACAAGTCGACCCGGAAGTAATCGGGAACTCTTAATCCGTTCCGTGACGAGTAATTAATTACCGGGTTATCGTTCAGATAGTAGATCGAAAGCGGACTGGTATAAGGTCGCCCGGTAGAATAAACTACATTCCACGATATAGAAAGACGTTTCCTGAACCGGTAATTACATACAAAATTTAGAGCATGAGGTTTATCGTAGTTTGCAGGAAAAGGCAGTCCGTTATTCACATGACTCAGGAAGCTTTTACTCTCAACCTGCACATTGGTTTTTGTATAGGTATAATTCATCCATCCTGTAAATCGGCCAATATTTCGTTCGATCATTAATTCAAAGCCGTAAACGTTTAAATCGCCCTGCAATAATTCTGTTTCGGGGATTTCGGTAATAAGCAGGTTGGCTCCGTCTTTATATTCTACCAGATTGGAAACCTGTTTATAATAACCTTCGGCCGTAAATTCCCACTTCCGGTAAGGCGAACTAAAATAAATACCCAGCGAGTATTGCTCACCCGTTAATGGTTTAATATAATAATCGGCAAGCTTCCATTTATCGGTGGGTGATATGGAAAGTGAGTTGGTAAGCATAAATAAATTTTGCTGAAGCTGGTTAAAACTAAGCTTAACCGATATTAACGGGTGTACCAGGTATTTAATGGCTAAGCGAACATCGGGATTATGATATGTTTTAATAATAGTACCACCACTATAAAAAACAGTATCAATAATATTTTCGATTCGATAATCGGTGGAGTTATAACTATAAATATGTTGAGGACCGAGATAATTATATACATTATACCTTATTCCGCCATACGCTGAAATTTTTGGAGTTATGGTCCATTCGTCGCCAGCGAAGAATCCGGTTTCAAGGGCCTTTTCGGTACCCAGATCGGTTGATGTAATCGTGCTGTTTTCCTGAAGAATGTAATGCTTTCCGCGTGACTGATGGTATAGCGTATTATCGATACCCGCTATAATTGTATGTTTCGGATGAGGACGTAGCAAAAGCGTGTTTTTCCATTGATAATGTCGGATATAGTAGCTATGACGGTACAAATCGAAAACAATCTCCCTGTTTGTCTCATCATAATCGTATTGACTAAATACCAGTGTGGATTCAAAGTTATGTTTGTCACGTAATAAGTGATCCCATTTCAATGCCATTCCCCTGTTATTATAACTGTGCTGAATTTCGTTGTTATAATTAATATTATCATAACTGTAATATCCTACGAGATCGAGATGGTCGGATTTACCTATATCATAATCGACAGCAGCGAGCAGATCGTCAAAATAAGCCTTACTATTCCTGACTTCCGGGTCGTGAACACGTTTTAACAACCAGTTGGAATATGTCGATCGACCCCCGATTAGTATGCTTCCTTTGTCTCGAACAATAGGATGATCGAATAGTAAATTGGCTGAAATAGGACTTATGCCACCGTGCATGCCAAACTTTTCGCGGTTACCCTTTTTAATTTCGATATCAAAAATTGAAGAAAGCCTTCCTCCGAATTGTACCGGTATATTACTCTTATAAATGCTAAACTCGCTTACAGCTTCGGGATGAAATGCTGAAAAAAACCCCGCCAGATGATTCACATTATACACCGGGATATCGCTCAGGTAAAATATATTCTGGTCGGCAGGACTACCACGAACATTGAATCCGGTTGCCGCTTCGCCCGACTTTTGAATTCCCGGTAATAAGGTGGCGATTTTTAAAATATCGCGTTCGCCAAGCACAACAGGAATTTCCTTTATTTCACGTGCTGTAAGCCTTTCAATGCCCATTTGTGTACTTCTTAGCTTGTCGTATTTCTTTGCACTAATAATAACTTCATCCAGAACAATGAATTTTGGTTCGAGATATAAAACTGACGATCCGCCCGATTGCAGATACAGGTTATATTTATGCGGAATTTTATCGATACTGCTTACAACAAGAGTATATTCTCCGCGCGGGATTTGAACTTGAAAATTACCTTCGTTACCTGTTACTACCCCTATATTTAATTCCTCGATAAAAATTGTGGCCCCAATCACAGGCTCACCGGTTTTACTATCTTTTACTTTTCCGCTGAAAATTACTTTTCGGTATCCATTACCAGCATCACGGCTTCCAATAATAAGTGTATCGCTTACATACTGATGCTTTGTATTTATAAAGCTTTCTTCTTCTGCCTGATATACTACTTCAACCTCTTCGGTGGCTATATGTGAATATATTGTGCCGGGTATTTCACAAATTATCGGAAAGTTACGGGTAATATAAAAATTACAATGTTTATCGCAGGTTACAGCAATATTATACTGGCTGAAATGCCGTTGCAAAACATCAATAAGAAGTAGCGAATCTTCGTCAATACGGACAGGATAATCGGGTATACTATCGGGGGAGAAATAAAACAGGATATCGGATTCCGCTTCGATTCTCTGAACCAGAGCAAAAAAACTGAGTTTGTCGAAGTTACTATTTACCCGAAAATTGCAGCATTGTCCAAAACCTGCAGGTAGAGGAACCAATAAAAAAAGACTAATTCCCAATATTATTTTAACTATTCTGCTCATCGATCGGAACCTGTTAACTCATCGACATACCGGCAAAGTTTAATGAGATCGTCCTTTGCATTTTTTTTATACCGTATGTGTTCCTGCCTGATGAAGCTTTTGATTACTTTTTTATGGTTTTTAAAAAAACGCAAAAACGAGCTTCTGTTAGGGCATGGAATCAGCTTATTTTCATGGATAATGCAGAGAACAGTTTTTTGCTTTGAATAATTCCCATAGGGATTCACAGGATTATAGTTTTTCACAAACTGTTTTGTGTGCTTCAGTACAAATAGAAAATCGCCGTTAAATACTAGTTCATAATATCCGCTTTCGCCAATACTTTTCCTGACTTTTTGAAGATTGATAAAGGTATGATCGTCGAAAACCAGCGAATCAATTATGGCATTTTCAGCATTGAAAACTTCGGTTTCACCCTGGCTATTTATTACCTGAAACATTATTATGTCCTTTTCAATATCGTACTGAACCGGTATTCCTGAGAATGTTCGCCCGTGACTATAAACCACTGCTTCTTTCCACTGTTCATTTATAAAGAAAGGATGTCCGCTTGCTTTCCTGTTCCAATTACTATATTTCTCGCCCTGGAAAATAAAATCGTCCATTCCATATATCTCCTCGGCATATTCGCGGATTTCTTTTTTACATAAACCGCTCTTAAAATCCTGGGAATTGATCGGAACACAGATCATATGAATTAGTACCAGAACGAAAATTAACTGCTGTGGTTTAAAATGATCTTTGTACATCCTATAATGAAAATTTAGCACCAATTTATGTATTGTAAATGTAGAAAAATAAGAACTATGACAAGGATAATAATAAACTAAGAAAAATAGAATGACATTTACACAGCTGAACATTATAGCTGCTTTTTTTGACTTTTGAACAACACGCTAAATACTATGCAGGAATTTCAAGCTGAATAAATGATAACCACGTAATTGCTTAACTTAGCTATGACTACGAAGGAAGTTTATATCGGATAAAACAATGGTAAATCGAATTCAAATCGGTTCCAATAAACGATTTTCGCGCAGGGAATTTTTGCATAGAATAAACCGTTGTATTCCGGCCGCAGTAATTCCTATGAATAATTGGTCGTTCTTCGATTTTAAAAATATAAATTCCGATGTAACTACCATCGAATTTGAACCTTCCTATCTGGAACTTCATAAAACAGGAGAATTAAAGAAGCGTGGAGAGGAACTCTGGAATATGATGCAAAAATGCCGGCTTTGTCCCCGAACATGTCTTAAAAACCGGTTAGAAGGAAAAACCGGTACCTGTGAAGCATCGTCGAAACTAAAAATCAGTTCGTATCATCCGCACTTTGGCGAAGAAGCACCGCTTGTAGGTAAAGGCGGATCGGGTACTATTTTCTTTACACATTGCGGTTTGCGCTGCGTATTTTGTATTAACTGGGAAATCAGTATCGGAGGCATGGGTTATTTGAGAAGTTTAAATGCCCTGGCCAATATGATGCTTAACTTGCAAAAAATAGGTTGTCATAATATCAACGTGGTGACTCCAACACATTACTCAGCTCATATTGTACTTGCGCTCGATATCGCAGCCGGGAAGGGACTCAAATTACCCGTTGTTTATAATACATGCGGATATGAACGCCTTGAAATATTGAAACTCCTGGACGGTATTGTTGATATTTACCTGCCCGATTTTAAATATTCCGATGGCAAGATGGCCTATAAATATTCATCGGAAGCTGAAGATTACCCTGAAGTTACTAAAAAAGCGCTTCTTGAAATGAACCGTCAGGTAGGTATAGCTATGCCAGATAAAGAAGGTATTATGCACAAGGGACTTATGATACGCCACCTGGTTATGCCGAATAATGTAGGTGGAACCGATAAAGTTTTAGAGTGGATCGCTGCTAACCTGCCTAAGGATACATACGTAAATCTGATGTCGCAATACAGGCCTATGTATAAGGCCGATCAATATCCAGAAATCGCGCGCCGGTTATTCCGCCGTGAATACGACGAAGCGGTAAACGCTGCACAAAAGACCGGTTTAACAAACCTGGAGATCCAGGGATATTAGAATGTTTTATGAGAATGAAGTTACCTGTTTATATAGCACTTCTGTTGGTTTTTACATCGACTTTTCAAAATACCTTTACCCGGGAGCCCTCCGATACTTCTTTTAAAAAAGTATACATTGTTAAGCATGGCTGGCATACCGGTATTATTTTCGACAGAAAAGATGCCCTGCCCTACCTTACTAAGCTTAACAGCATCTATACCGAGGCAAAATACCTGGAAATCAGCTGGGGCGATAAGGATTTTTTTATCGCCGAAAAAGAAACGATTGGCCTTGCCCTGAAAGCTGCATTGGTACCAACAAAATCGGTGTTGCTTGTTCAGACCTATAACAAAAATCCCTACCAGTATTTCAGCCCGGAGAATATTCAAGAACTTAACGTAATAGCTAATAGCTATGCTGATGTGATGAAGTACCTTAATAACAGTTTTGCTATCGATGCTGAAGCACAGCAGCCCATAGAGGTATTAAGATACAGCAGTACAAGTTGCTTTTTTTTATCGAACGAAAAGTACCATGCCTTTAAAACCTGCAATGTGTGGATAGCCCGTGCCCTGAAAAAAGCCGACAAAAAAATACGTGCCACCTGCGCCATAACATCGGGAAGTTTGATGAGGAAAGCCAGGCGATCGGCTAAAAGACTAAACGCTGCTTGCAATTATAAGGAAGAAAAAGATGTCTAATCAGATCCTTAACCCGTTGTGCGATTAACTTTATTATTGAGACTCAATTTTCAGGAATTTAATGAAGTGATCTCGATAAAGATCCATAGCCGTTAACTTAAGAAGCAATAAAAATCATTTTTAATGAGGTGATTCTTTTACTCACCCCACCTGTGAGTTTAACCTTCAAATTGTGCAAAGACTCCCCCTCTCTTGCAAGAGAGGGGGACTCCCGATTTTTATCGGGAGGGGGTGAGTAAAAAAGAAACAAACTACATTTGATTTATGAAATACCCTGAAATAAAAAAAATAGCACGATCATTACGCAAAAATCAAACTTCATCGGAGAAGATATTCTGGCAGGAATTCAGAAACAGGAAATTTCATAACCTGAAATTCAACCGACAATTCCCGCTTATTTACCAGACCAATAACAAAAATGAACATTACTTTTATATAGTTGATTTTTATTGTCATGAAATAAAGCTGGCAATTGAAATAGACGGTCTTATCCATGAATACACTAAGGACAAAGATTATAATCGCGATAAAGTTATTGAAGGTCTCGGGATCAAGGTAATTCGATTTAGAAATAGTGAATTGAATAGTATTGATTTGGTTAAGCGCAAATTATTGGAAATCCTGCCCGGCAATTGAGCTTTAGCAGATTCGCTTTGTAATCAGTATTGAGTTGTTTTGAATTTTCAGCCTATATAAGCGGCATCCCCACATGGCTTTCCCGATTGTCGATAAAATGATTAAAAGATACGGACTATGTTTCTCCTAACGATAATACTACTCATTGAGAGAGATTATCGGTTTAATCTAATCTGAGTATAAATATTTATTGCCAAGTTCTTTCAAAACTAAAACTTTGCTAAAGTTAACGGGTATGGATAAAGATCGGGAGTGAGTCGAATTCCTGTCCGCCGGAATTTGGGCAGGCGGGAATCCCGATAATTCGATTCCGAAAGATCGGGATCGAATTGTAATCATGAGCACTAGTGAATAAATATGACTTCGACTTCCTGCCCGACGGTCAGGCGGGCGCTACTAATGACACGTGGCACCAGTCTTCGACTCCGACTCACCCTTCGACTTCCATCTGCCGCCGGAGGCTTGCGCCATGAATCTGGGGGAAGTGGGGATTCATATCTGAGCCGGCCGCAAAAAATCTGAGCCGTATGCCTTTAAAGTTGAGCCGGCCGGGGAAAAAGCTGAGCCGTTTAACCATTTTTGGTGAGCCGGTCAGACAGAAACCTGAGCCGTACAGGGTATAACCTGAGCCGGATGCTGTTAAAGTTGAGCCGATCGGCGAAAAAACTGAGCCGGATGCCGATAAAGTTGGGCCGACCGGGAAAAAACTGATTGGGACTGCATAAAATCTGATTAGTTTGACAATTTTTCCTAACGGGATAGGAAAAAATCTGACGGGATAGCAAAAAAGTTGATCAGTTTGACGATTTTTCCTAACGGGACAAGAAAAAACCTGACGGGACGGCAAAAAAGTTAATCTGTTTGACGATTTTTCCTAACGGGACAAGAAAAAACCTGACGGGACGACAAAAAAGTTAATAGAACAGGCATTTTTTGTAATGGGACAGCCGGAAAACCAAAAGGACGGCATAAAAACCCAAGGGGCCAACAGGGAAAAGGATTTTTTACATTTTTATTAATGAGACTCAATTTTCACGAATTAATGAGGTGATCCCGATAAAGCCTGCAATCCGTATGTCTTTTTCTCTTTACAAGACCAGGCTTCGACTACCTGCCCGCCGTTGTACTCCGGCAGGCGGGCGCTGCTAATGACACATGGTACCAGCTTTCCTGATGGACATCGGGACTCAGGATGACTGATATCCTGAAAGTAATCAAAGATTTAATTTATTAGCGCAATAATTTCTCCCAATTTTTTTTGTTTTTTCCTTTCCAACGATTATATTTAAAAACCGGTTATTGATTATATATTAATCAATGTTCTATTTAATAACTTGTTGCTCCGGGTTAGGGGTAAGAGGGGTTAGAGGCAATGGGAGTGACGGGGCGGAGCTTTAAAAAATCGATAGATTTTTAGGTACAAGAGAAGATGATAAAATGCCCGGGAA
>CAYMQP010000082.1:0-13524 GCA_964392505.1 uncultured Bacteroidales bacterium | reverse complement strand
GCACAACAAGATGCAAAACGTAAAGTGTATTAGATTCCTGATCAGTCAGACAAAACACCTAAAACTTATTGAGCGGTAAAAGTCTCACAAAACGCAGAAATAGCCATTCTCTAATTGGTCAGAACCTTATAGGTAAAACAAAACATTTCACTTTCCTTGGTTTAAAAATGGGAGCATTTGGTTTCTTTGAAATAATAAATTAATATTAGTATCGGTAAGTGAGGATTTTAAAATAATAGTTGAGATTTAAGGACCTGAATTTTTACTCTAATGTAAAAACCTTGAAACCGAACCGACATGAAAACCCTTTTATCCAGCATTGTTTTTTTAATCTTTCTGTTTCTATGCTTTCATTTAACCGGACAGGACAAAGAGATATATACCTTACGGGGTCAGGCTAAAGACAGCATTACCAGGGAATACCTGACGGGTGTAAATATTTACCTGAAGGACACAAAGTACGGTACCGTTTCCGATAAAAATGGGAACTTTAATCTGGAGGCAACTGAAGGGAATTATGTACTGATATTTAGCTATATAGGCTATAAGCAAAAAGAAGTTTCCCTGAAACTCAACCGGAATATCAGTTTGAATATTACCCTGAGCCCTGCCGAAACAGAAATCGAAGAAGTAACGGTTATGGCTCAGCGAAAGTTTTTCGGGAATATGGATTACGGAAGGGAAATACCCACCATCAGTACTGAGGTAATTGAAAAGCAAAATGTTAATAATGCTTCGGATATTCTTCATGCCCGGTTAGCTGGTGTATGGGCCACGAAAACCTCCGGCGCCCCGGGCGATCATCAGAAAATCCGCATCCGTGGCCAGAGTTCCTTTTTTTCTTCTGCTGAGCCCCTGTATGTAGTAGACGGTGTTCCGGTGCCTATCGTAAACCTCTCAAGCCTGGGCATTGCCGATTTGAACATCCACGATATTGAAAACGTGACCGTACTGAAAGATGCATCTTCCAGCTCGCTCTATGGGTTCCAGGGAGGAAACGGTGTGGTGCTGATCGATACCAAAAAAGGAGGTGAAAACCGTATCAATTTTCTTACCCGGTTCGGCTACCAATGGCAACCGGAGCGTTATGACCTGATGAACACCCGGGATTTTTTAACTTCATTAGACTCGGCCTATTCCAAAGGAATTCGTGGTATAAGGATCATTTATCCGGATTATAGCGATACGCTTTGTGATAAGAATTACCAGGATGCAGTATTCACCAATGGTTCCATACAGGAATACCAGCTTTCAGGTTCAGGCAGCCTGAAAAAGATGAAATACTATATCTCGGGCAATTATACGAACCAGAAAGGTATTATCACGGGTTCGCAATACAATCGATATACCCTGTTAGGTCGCGTGGATCGGATGTTCTGGAAACGTCTGGCTATTGATCTGGGCTACCGGGGAAGCTGGCAAACCAATAAAAACAACCAGGACCAGTACAAGGGCAACCCCTTTATTTTTGAAGGAATCAACAAGGCTCCCTGCTTGGAATGTACCCCTGATTCATTACTATTAAATAATCGCGGAGAATTAAATTCAAGGACCTATTATATGGATTACTCGACCCTGTCAAATATTGAGACATTAGATAACATTCTTGATAATAACCAACAGGAACTTCTTATCCATTCAAATACTATAAACGGCTTGGCCCGGTTGCGGATCAGCGATCATCTGTACATGGATTTTATGGAATCCTTTATGAAACGGCATTCCAAATACAATACCAATTTTAACTACAAAAGATATTCTTATGAGGGGGGATATGGAACTCAGGTTTTACTTGAAAGTGTTGAGGACGTGATCCTTTTCAACCACCAGATGAATATATCCTACAACAATACTTTTGGCCGGCACAGTGTGGGCGCCCTGCTCGCCCATCGGTACTACAGGGATAACCTCTGGTGGCATGTCGATTCGCTGGAAGGAACCATCCCCGAACATTTCTCGCTGAAAAATTCTATGGCTGCATATGGCACAAAAGGTTCTGTAATACGAACCATGAGCTCGTATATAGAGCACCTGAGCTATAGCTATAGTAATGTTTTGTTTTTCTCCCTTATTGGCAACCTGAGCCATGTTAAAGAAGGTTTGTATACCGATTATTACCAGCTTTTCCCTTCGATAGCGGTAAGTTGGGATATTTCGCAGATGTCTGTTTTTGAGAATATGATATGGTTCAATCTTTTTAAGATTTACGCAAACCATGGCATTAGCGGGAACTACCCATTAAATGGCCTGGCAAACGATTTGTTTGAAGATTATATTTCTGTCAGTCCCAATGATACTTCCTATTTCCCGGGAGTAATTCAACTGGCCAATCACCATCTGAGGCATGAATCAACCACCGAAACGGACTTCGGACTACAAACCTCTTTTTTCAAACAGCGAATTTCACTGAGCGGGGTATACTATAAAAAACTGACCGACAATATGATCATCCTTCGGGACATTCCTATGTATTATGGAGGAGGAAAACAATATTTAAACATTGGTCAGGTAGCTGTAGAAGGGTATGAACTGGGGATTGAACTGACTCCTGTTCAAACAACCTTTTTTACCTGGGACCTTAGCTTTAATTATAGTACTACCAGCCAGGTTGTTAAAAAACTGGCGGAAAACAAAGACCTGTTTTTTCATGATCGTGATATACTTTTCCCGGATTTTTATGTTTAAGAGGGTGAAGAACTGGGGAATATATATGGATTCCGATACCTGGGAAAAATGCTCCCTGAAGATTGGGAAAACCCATCTAATAGTTTTATTACCGTAAACCGGGAAAAATACCTCAATGCCGATTCGACCAATGCTAGTCTTGACAGGGACGACAAGGTTGTGTTGGGCAATTCCATCCCCGATTATACCTGGAATTTATATAGTTCATTCCGGTACAGGAACATCAGTATCGATTTCAGCTGGTATACCGTCTGGGGAGTCGAGAATTACAACGGTACCCGTGCCGCTACTTTTATGACAGGTGTAAACCGTGATATTAACGCATACATTGCCGACACGCTCCAGTCAATAACAAGAATATACTTCTACGAATCGGACCAGTTTATCGAGGACGCCAGCTTTATACGGTTAAAATCACTGACGTTTCATTACAGCTTTACCCAACCCGTATTTAATAAAGTAAAGCTGGCAATGAGCCTGAGTGTTGAGAACCTGGTAACCTTTACCAAATACAAAGGCTATGATCCAGAGGCCACCACATTTACTGACAACAACTTTTCGGATAATGCGGTTGACCGGGGAGCCTATCCTGCCCCAAGGGCATTTTATTTAACCTTAAACCTAAAATTTTAGAGAGATGAAAAAGCTGATACAATACCTGTTAATACTGGCTTTACTGAGTTGCAATGAGCTTTTTCATGAAGAAGAAATATCCGTTGCTGAAATTACATCGTTAGCTGAACTGGAAAAAGCCGTTAACGGGCTTAATGCTCAATTTTTCGATTTATTTACTGGCCTTAACGGACTTAGTTTTACTTTTTTCCAGGTATATGTAAAAGGTGATGATCTGGCAAGTACAACTTATCCTGATTATAATCATTATTATAATTATGACCAAGGTTGTGAACTTAACACTAATGATGATAAAAATTTAGATGGTGCATGGACTGAACTGTATACGATTATTGCTTCGGCCAATAATATCATCGGACAATTTTATCCTCCCGGGGAGCAGGGAGAACAGGAAAAACATCTCCTGGGCGAGGTCTATTTTCTTCGTGCCTATTGTTATTTCCGGCTGGTCCGTTCTTACGGAAAAATTCCTTTGATAGATGATATTGACATCAACTATTCCACACCTTTGGCCAGTTATGAGGAGATTTATGATTTTATCGAACGCGACCTGAAAACGGCTATGCGACTGCTCCCAAAAAACAACAGCGAAGCCCGAATCCCGTTTTATACGGTATACCGGGGCACGGCCAAAACATATCTGGCGGAAGTCTACCTAAGCTGGGCAGGCTATCCTGCAAAGGATAATTCGAAATATACCCTGGCGGCACAAACAGCCAGGGAAGTGATCGACAGTGCAGATTACTTTGGATTTGGCCTGGAAGAAGATTTCGCCCGGGTGTGGGAAGAAGAAAAACGGTACAATCCTGAAGCCATTTTTGCACTCTATTTTATTTCTCCGAATAATACAGCTGACTTAAACTCTTTTTTTAACGCTAGTCCCGGAGTAAATTCTTGTTATACAGGTCTTAACAACAGAAGTTGGGGTGCATTTCAAATAGAAGCTGATTCCTCGGAGATATATATGCGGAATCTCCCTTCTGAAATCAATTTTTATAATGCTTACCCAAAGAATTATCGCCGGGATATTACTTTTTTTACAACGGTATATGTCCCCGGATATTGGGTTCGCGATAATCCTGAGCTTGATTCGATGTATGTTGAAGTAGAAGCAGGACCTTGTGCCAGAACGGGTTACCGTAAGTTCTACTATACCAGTTCGGTAAATATCCTGTCGTATGAATGGTGCATGAATACACCCATGGAAAAACGGTTTCACGGGAACACAAAAATATACCTGTACCGCTATGCGAATTTATTGCTTACCTATGCCGAGGCTATGGCCCGTTCAGGGCAGCTCACAGAAGACGCTTACGAAGCGGTAAACCAAATCCGGCGCAGGGCATATAATGTCGACATTAATACGGCTTCACCCTATGATATCCCTGCGGGCTTATCGGCTGAAGCCTTTGCCGATTCAGTGGTACAGGAACGTGCCTGGGAACTGGCAGGTGAACCAGAAGGTCGCTGGTTCGATTTAGTACGGCTCGAAAAAGTAGAAGAATTACCCCAGTTAAGGCATCCACAGGAAGGAGGATTTCCCGAAGGGCCTGTTACAAAAGAGGATTATTTTTTACGTATTCCGAGTGAAGACCAATTATTAAATCCAAATCTTGAAGAATGAAGTTGATTTTTACCATCGGGCATTTAAAAAGAAAAACAACGATAATTATCCTGTTGCATGTAATGTTTGTCTTTCTTTTCTATGCGCAGAATATCCATGCACAGAATAGGGATCAATCAATATCTTTTATAATTAATGGAAGGATAACCGACAGCCTTACAGGTGAAACCCTGAAAGGGGTAAACATTTACCTGAAAGATGCAAAATACGGCACTGTATCCGATAACAAAGGAAACTTCAGCCTTGAAGCACCTGAAGGAAATTACACGTTGGTTTTTAGCTATATAGGCTATAATCAGAAAGAAGTTCCCCTGAAACTCAACCGGAATCTTAATTTAAATATTACCCTGAGCCCTTCCGAAACACCTATAGAAGAAGTAACAGTAACTGCCCAGCGTAAGTTTTTCGGGAATATGGATTACGGAAGGGAAATACCCACCATCAGTACTGAGGTAATTGAAAAGCAAAATGTTAATAATGCTTCGGATATTCTTCATGCCCGGTTAGCTGGTGTATGGGCCACGAAAACCTCCGGCGCCCCGGGCGATCATGAGAAAATACGTATCCGGGGGCAGAGTTCATTTTTTTCATCGGCCGAACCATTGTATGTGGTAGATGGAGTGCCAGTACCTATCGTAAATATGTCAAGTTTAGGAATTGCCGATTTAAATATTCATGATATTGATAATGTAACGGTTTTGAAAGATGCGTCCGCTACATCCCTTTATGGATTTCAAGGGGGAAATGGAGTAGTTTTGATCGATACGAAAAAAGGTCATGGAAAACCCAAATTTACATTTATTACCCGTCAGGGCATCCAATGGCAGTCGAAATATTGCGATTTGATGAATACTTCTGATTTTCTGACCTCCTTGGATTCAGCTCGTTCAAAAATGGGTACTCCGATCAGATCAAGGTATCCCGATAAAAGTCCGGATCTATGCAGTGACGATTGGCAGCAAGAACTATTTTCTCCAGGAAGTTCGCAGGAGTATCAACTATCATCATCCGGTTCAATTCCATCACTTAACTACTATTTATCAGGCAATTATACTGATCAGGAAGGTATTCTGCCTCAGGCTCAATATAGCAGACAAACACTGTCAGCAAGAGTTAGCAGAAGCTTCTATAAAAAACTGGTATTCGACATGGGGTATCGAGGAAGCTGGCAAACTAATGAAAACAATCAGAGTGAATACAAAGGGAACCGGTTACTTTTTGAAGGTATAAGTAAAGCCCCTTGTATCAGATGTACTCCCGATTCTCTTCTTTATGATACGCATGGAGAATTGCTCTACAGAACCTATTTTCCTTCCTATAAAAAATTATCAGATCCTGAATTACCACAATCTATTGTAGATAACAATCAGCATAAATTAAAAATTAATTCACAGATACTTAATCTCGCTGCCCGATATCAGATAAATGATCGCCTTCATATGGATTTGATGGAATCCTTTATGAACAGGGCGTCCTTATATACGGCTGATTTTATAGCTGATAATTACTCCTCTGCTGGTTATTATTTGAATAGTGAGCAGATTTCCCTGGAAAGTGATGAGAATGTTATTTTATTCAATCATCAGATCAATATATCTTATAATAATTCATTTGGGAAGAATGAATTGGGCGTACTTCTGGCAAACAGGTATTATAAAGATAATCTTTGGTGGAAAGTGGATTCTCTTCAGGGAACTATACCTGAGCATTATTCTCTGAAGAATTCCATGGCAGCTTATGGTTTGAAAGGATCGGTACTGAGAAATATGTCTTCCTATTTACTCCATCTGAGTTATAATTTCAACACGATATACTTTGTTTCATCTATAGTAAATCTGAGCCATATTAAAGAGGGTCTCTATACCGATTATTTTTCAATATTTCCCTCGATAGCCTTTAGTTGGGATTTGTCGAAACAATTTAATTTCATCAAATCCGGGAGTGTAGATGCTATTGAATTATATATTAATTGGGGACAAAGTGGCAATTACCCCCTCAATGGGCTTGCCAATGACCTCTATGAAGATGTCCCATATTCTTTAGGGAATTCTACCGGCTATTTTCCGACTGTTCTCCAACTTGCCAATCATGATTTGCGTCATGAAAAGACCACTGAAATGGACGTTGGCCTTAAAAGCCGGTTTTTTAGGGAAAGAATGTTATTCTTTGCAGTTTATTATGATAAGAAAATCGGTGATATGATTCTACTGCGTGAAATTCCTTATTATTATGGTGGAGGCAAACAATACCTGAATTTCGGCAAAATATCTGTCAAAGGATATGATTTAGGTATGGAAATGGTTCCTTTTCAAACTTCTGTATTCCGTTGGGAATTCATTCTCAACTATTCCCGTTCAGAACAAATTGTTGAAAAGTTATTCCAGGACGAGGATCTGATTTTTAATGATCCCGATATCCTGATCCCGGAATTTACGATTGCTGAAGGAGGCAAATTGGGCAATATATATGGCTATAAATATCTGGGCAAAATGCTACCTGAAGATTGGGAAGGGCACCATAGTGAATTTGTTATCGTTCAACGGGAAAAGTTCTTAAATGCCGATTCATCCGACAATGTTTTAAATGCCTGTGATAAAATAGTACTCGGTAATTCCATTCCCGACTTCACTGCAAACCTGATCAGTAACATAACCTACAGAAATTTTAACATCGATTTTACATGGTATATGGTCGGAGGTGCATCGAAATATAATGCCACCCGGGTAGCAACCTATATGAAGGGTGTAAACCGGGAGATCAATAATTATATTGCGGATACCCTTCGCTCAATAGGAACGAATTATTTCTATGAATCCGATATATTCGTTGAAGACGCCAGTTTTATCCGGCTTAAAACATTGACACTGAGTTATAGTTTTAAGGATCTGTTTGAAAAAAAACTTAACCTGCTCTTATCCATAAGTTTTAATAACCTGTTGACATTTACCCGGTATTCCGGGTATGATCCTGAAGCTACCATATTCACTGATAACAACTTTTCAGACAATGCCATTGACCGGGGAGCATATCCCAATCCGAAATCGTTTTTCATATCCTTAAAAATTGACTTTTAAAACATGAAAAAGGTATTTTTTATATTCAGTCTCTTTACGTTAATTTCATGTGACAGATATTTTCACGAAGAAGAAATATCCATAGGTCTGATCGAAAATTATGAAGAGCTTGTAGCGGCAACCAATGGGGTATATGGTAAATTGGCGGAAGCATTTAATGCATCTTTTGGTTATGGTTTTTATAATCCAAACCTGAAAGGTGATGATCTTAGCAATGATCCGGCCAATTATAATTCAAGCTGGCAAAATGACAGTGATATTTGTAATCCTACACAGAGTATTTCGAATGGTTACTATCAATTAAATTCGGATAATTGGAAGTATCTGTACCCTGTAATTATTTCTGCCAATAATATCTTAGGACAATATGAATCAGTCATGCAGGAAGATAGCCGTACACGAAATGTATTAGGTGAAGTGTACTATTTAAGAGCATATTGTTATTTTAGGCTCACACGAATCTATGGTCAGATCCCAATAATACTGGATATCGAAATTAACTATCAGATACCAAAATCTTCAATTAAAGATATTTATAGTTTTGTTGAACAAGATTTGATCACGGCAATGATATTGTTGTCGGATAATAACAATACTGCGAGGATACCTTATGTGACCCCACACCGTGGAGTAGCCAAAGCACTCTTAGCAGAGCTTTATTTAAATTGGGCAGGTTATCCCCTATTGGATAATTCAAAGTATCTATTATCGGCCATAATTGCGGGTGAAATAATAGACAGCGCCGAATATTTTGGATTTGGCCTTTTGGATGATTTCGCCTTTCTATGGGACAATGAACACCTATTTAATAATGAATCAATATTTACACTCTATTTTGCCGATCCAGAATATTTCGGGGAGGCAAACGAAATTAACATGGTCTATAAAGCAAGAACTTTTTCCCCCGATGCCATCGATAGTAGTGATTATGCTTATATAATCGGTGAATTATCAGGTATGTTTTATGCAACGGAACGTAAATTCTATGATTTATATCCTGATGGTTATAGGAAGGAAATAACCTTTTTTACCCGGCATAAACTGAATAATTCCGGGATTATCCACTATGATCATTCAAATGATTGTATCAGAATTGGTTACCGTAAATTCTATTTTGATCCCGAAATTGTTGCTTTTATACAGCCATTTCCGCATTCTTATTCATACCTCGGTAATTCAAAAGTATATTTGTTTCGTTATTCCCATACCTTACTAACCTATGCAGAAGCATCAGCACGCTCGGGTAACTTAAATGAGAAATCCTTCGATTGTGTAGATAGGATTCGCAGAAGATCAAGAAACCTTGATATATATACAAATTCAGATGTTGATCTTCAGACTGGCTTATCCACACAGGATTTCGTTGACTCAGTACTCTGGGAAAGAGCATGGGAACTGGCAGGAGAACCTGAAGGCAGGTGGTTCGACCTGGTAAGAAGTCAGAAAGTGGAAGAATTAGAGCTATATCGTTATGAAGATGAAGGAGGTGTTCCGGAATATCCGTTAACTGAGGAAGATTATTTTTCTATTATTCCTCCGGAAGATCAGATTCTTAATCCACAATTACTAAATTGAAATGAGCAAGATATTAGTTTGATATAAGCAAATTTTATCTAACGTTCAATTATATCCAATACTTGTAATGCAATAGCCCTTAAAATAGTCAGACAAAAAACCTAAAACTTATTGAGCAATAAAAGTCTCACAAAACCTTCATTATTTAGAAAAGGGAAGTCTTAACAAGCCTCATATTCCTTTTAAAAAAGATTACTTACGAAATTCTTTACTGAAAAGTCACTACTCATCCAGATTAGGATTTAAGTAGATTTCCTCTTCAGGTATAGGATAGAAATACTCGCCATTTTGGACACTTTCGTTTAAAAGCGGGTAATCATTCGGATCACGTAGTTCCTCTATATTTTCAATCATTTCTAATCGCAATAAATCAAACCAGCGCCCTTCTGCTTCGCCTGTAAATTCCCACGCCCGTTCCCAAACTACCGAATCAATAAACGATTCTGCAGATAATCCTTCTTTTATATCGTAATTCGATGGAAGAGTTACAGGTAAATTATTTGCCCTTCGCCTTATCATGTTTACGGCTTCATAGCTTAAGTCATCCATGTTCCCTGAACGGGCGCTGGCTTCGGCATAAGTTAGTAAAGTATGTGTATACCGCAGAATATATAAAGGATAACTTTCCAGTTTCTCATAGTATTGTTCGGAAT
The DNA here is from genome assembly GCA_964392505.1 of uncultured Bacteroidales bacterium. GTDB lineage: Bacteria > Bacteroidota > Bacteroidia > Bacteroidales > UBA10428 > UBA10428. The sequence goes on along the minus strand of CAYMQP010000082.1, from coordinate 3,280 downwards.
GGAATACACTTGACTTCGTAAATAGTTGGGCATAACAAGTGGTTGTAATTAATGGATAAATTGTTTGTTCAATGCAAGTATATGAGGTTGTATCCAATATACTTATTACATGGCTCAATTCAAAAGTATTTTCTTTACGATAATTTAAAGGAAAATTATTGAAAAATTTTGCGCCTGCATAAAATCTATGAAGATGTCTTGATAATTCATTAGATTCATACACAGAAATAGCATAAGGGTCTTCAATATCATCGTAAGTTGTTTCCGATTTAAATTGTACTGTACTAACCATTTCGCTGTTTTTTACAAATTCCCAATTATACAAATCGGCAAAATCGTCTAATAGGGCAAAACCATATAATGAAGCACTATCGATTACTTCACGGGCATATTGAGCAGCTAATGCATATTTTGATTGATCATTAACAGGATAACCGCCCATGGTAAGATAAACTTCAGCTAATAGTGCTTTTGCGCATCCACGGTTAGGGCAAATTGTTGAAGATAAAATATTACTCCTGGTTTGTGGTAATAATTTGATTGCCTGGTGTAGATCCGACTCAATTTGTTTGTATATTTCATCGAATGAAGACAGAGTAACGTTATAATCTACGTCGGTGTCGAGAATTACAGGAATTTCACCAAACAACCGGGTAAGCCTGAAGTAGGAATAAGCCCGCATAAAATATACTTCGCCTATAAGCCTCTTGGTTAATTCGTTTTGGGCAGATAAATCAGATTGTTGATTTATAATATTGTTTTGTGATATTATTGCTTTATAAATTCTTCGATATGAAGTTTTCATCACTTCATTATATTCCTCTTTATCGTGATTCTGCTCATTATAATACCTGTTACAACCTGTGCCCAGGTATACTGTATCATTATTTTCATCAAGGGTTTGAACTAGCGATTCAGTATAGCAATTTGCACCCTCATGATTGCCTGCTAGATAAATATCATCAGCATTGACTGTTTGCACGAGGTAACTATTACGATAACTTCCATCGTAAAGAATTTCGGCAAATTTTGCATATGCACCGGTTACTGCCTGTTCCAGCTCGTCATATGATTCGAGATATTGCCGGTTGTTGTCATCGACAGTATAATTGAATTTTTCGCAAGCAGTGAAAAATAGTATGCCCAGAACTAATAAAATACAGGTCTTCATTGTCTAAAATTTAAGCTTTAAGCTGATATAATAAGCTCTTGGATTGGGATATGCCCCCAAGTCGACAGCATTATCGGAAAAGGTATTATCGGTATAAATCGTGGCTTCGGGATCATAGCCATTATACCGTGTCAGCGTAATCAGATTATCGGCGCCAATGGTGATCTTCCATTTTATTTTACCATATAACAATTTTTTCGGGGAATAGCTAAAGCTCAGGGTTTTCAACCTGAGAAAACTGGCATCTTCGACAAAGTAGGAAGACTGGTAAAATACTTCACTGGCAATAACCCTGTTGGTATCGGCAATAAAGTCATTGACCTCGGCATTCAGGCCGCTTATATAGGTCGATGCACGGGTAGAATTAAATTTATCGACTCCTACAACAGCGTACCATAGCATATCGAGGGTCAGGTTTTTGTATTGAAGTGAATTGTAGAAATTGAAGGTAAAATCGGGCAGGATATTTCCGATTACTACTTTATCTTCGTTCCCCAGGCTTTGTGACACTGTATCGGCTTTTTCGTACATGCCCCCGTCAACAAATATTACATTTTCAACATCTTCCTCCGTAGTTCCGTTTTCTACTTTACCCAGGTACCTATACCCTAAAATATTGCCCAAAACAGCATTTTCTTTAATCACAAAATCGGGGATTAGTATATCATCGTTGTAATAATATTTATCGCTCCCGTCGAGTTTTTTTACCTGTTGGTTAAAGGTGGAAAGACTCAGACGACTGTACCATTGCCAGTTGGACTGTGATACAGGAAAGGCTTCGAGCTTATATTCCCAGCCATCGATGCGCATTTCGGCAATATTGATAAAAATCCGGCCCCCTCCGTAATAGTAGGGAATATCGCGCTGAACAATCAGGTTATGGTTGGTCTTGGTATAATAGTTTGCCCCAAATATCAATCGGTCATGAAATAAAACTATTTCGCCTCCAAGGTTATAACCCTCGACAATTTCAGGTTTTAAGCTATGATTGGCAAGGTTATCTACCGTGTAACCATAGTAAACAGTATCGGGATAAATGTAATGTTCGTCTGAGAACAGGTCTCTCGAGAGGCTGTTCAAAGGATAGTTGCCCGAACGCCCCCAGTTAATAATGAGGTTCAAATGATCGAGCCATATCAGACGATTGAATATTTTTTCCCCGGCAATATCCCATTTCAGTGCTATTGAAGGAAAAAGCATGGTAATATCCCGCGTAGTACCTTCTTTCAAATTCTCATAATTGGCGGCCAGTGAGATAAAATATTTTTCGGAAAAATTATAATTAATATGCCCGATCAGGGAATTAATATGACGTATGGCTTTCCCTCTTTTTCCAAGAATGGACATATTCCCACGGGTGAAGATATTTTCCTGTTTAGTATTTAAGTCAAAATCCGATACGATGGAATCGAGGTTCCATTCCACCATATCGCGGTAAAATTTGGTACTTGCCACAAAGTTTATGGAATGCTTTCCCAGGTCCCGGTTATACGTCAGGTTTATCTGGTTGTTAGCCAGTGCATAGTCTTCCCGGCTTTTTAGGTAATTGTTATATTCCGGGAAATACTGATAAGCCAGTATCTTCGTTTCATACCTGTGTTTGCGGGTGGAATAGGCAAATGAATAGTTCATAATAAGGTTATCAAGAATACGAAGGCTGGCAAACGCGGAAATATTATGGGTTACAATATCAAGGTTTTTATTTGTGAGGCTAATTAAATCATCAGGATTCTCGCGTGTGTGCAGATCAGGGTAGTCGATATAGGTTCTGACATATACTTCTCCGGGGGGTATGGTATCTTCATAATATCTAAAAGGAGTACTGTTATATGACGGTGACTTGTTGATTTCTTCCAGTATCACATGATTCCCCCAATAGCTGTCGAGATTGTTCCTGTTTTGCTGGAGACAGGTTTTGTACACTCCTTCTACTGAGAGACGATCAAAAAAATTGCGGCCCAGGGAGGCGGAAAAGGAGTACTTGGAATAATCGGTATTCTCTATAATTCCGTCGTGCCTGTAGTAATTTCCTGAAAGGTAGTAACGGGTTTTAAGAAAAGTGCCTCCGCCCGATAGCTGGTACTCGCTGATCCATCCCCGGCATAATAA
>CAYMQP010000081.1:0-13630 GCA_964392505.1 uncultured Bacteroidales bacterium | reverse complement strand
CCATTGTACATCCTCATGCCAGCTTTATTCTCGATTACAAAATATCGTCAACACATTTGTCGGCATTGGCATATACTAAATATAAAAATAAAGACTTTGTTAATGTAGCTTATTTTGAACCCTATTATCTGAAAGATTTTATTACGACAACACCAAAAAAAAAGCTTGATTTTTAAATTACTCGGTTAAACGCAAACTCATTCAATTACAGGATAATACATGTGTTCAAAAAATGTAAATTGAAACGAAGGCAATTTAATATGATAATTAAAAATAATATTCGCTTTCTTAATAAGAATCTAATACATAAATCACCATCAATAAAAAAGTATACGATAACACCGAGGTAAAATTGGTTACAAGGCATTAGATAATTAAGCTATTTCCTTTAATTTTGTAACCATTGAATTATAAATATTATGTATGGCAACAACTGCGGATATCCGAAACGGATTATGTATTGAATTTAATAATGAGTTATACACTATTGTGGAGTTTCAGCATGTTAAACCAGGTAAGGGACCAGCTTTTATGCGTACAAAACTTAAAAACATGAAAACTGGAAAAGTTATTGACAATACTTTTACAGCAGGTCATAGTATTAATATTCAGCGAGTTGAAAGAAGACCATACCAATATCTGTATAACGACGATTTAGGGTATCATTTTATGCATACCGAGACTTTTGAGCAACTCAGTCTGGATGCCAGTATGATTTTAGCACCTGATTTGCTTAAAGAAGGTCAGATGGTAGAAATTCCTTACCATACCGATTCTGAAACTCCTCTGGCGTGTGAACTACCACCATTTGTGGAGCTTGAGGTTATATATACCGAACCAGGTGTTCGTGGCGATACAGCCTCTTCAACGGCATTAAAACCTGCAACGCTTGAAACCAACGTGGTTGTGCAGGTTCCTCTATTTATTAAACAAGGTGAAAAAATCCGTGTCGATACAAGAACAAAAACTTATGCGGAGAGGGTTAAAGAATAATTTTGTATTTTAATGCTTTATTGAGCGAACCCTATGTCAGAAAAAGCATCCATAAAGCGATTAAAACTAACCACATTTAAGCTTCGTTCGTTGCTGAATGTTACGCGGGCAATTAATGATAATCTATCGCAGGAGGAATTACTTTCTCATTACGAGAGTATTTTACGTAAGGATCTGAATATTGGGAAACTTGTACTTTTTAAATATGAGGAAGGCTGGAGATGTATTCTCAGTGCCGGTATCTCCGACCAAACATTACAGGAAATCGATGTTGAAAAAGATCTGATGCCTTTTAATGAAATTGCATCTGTTTCGACTTCGCCCTCCCCTATTTTAGCAAATTACGATATTGTTATACCGGTTATACACAACGGGAAACATATTGCTTTTGTACTTATCGGCGATATATATGAAGGAGAAGGAATTAGTCCTACTATTAAACATCTGAATTTTATTCAGACAATCTCAAATATAATTATTGTTGCTATTGAGAATATCCGATTATTTAAGGAGAGTTTACGACAGGAAGCACTGAAAAAAGAGCTCGAGTTGGCATCGAAAATGCAGAACATGCTCATTCCTCACGCGTCGGCGCTCCCAAATAACGATCGCATCCAGATGACGGCATTTTATCATCCGCACCTTGAAGTAGGTGGCGATTACTATGATTACCTGGAATTAAGCAAAGATGAAATTGGATTTTGTATATCTGATGTTTCGGGAAAAGGAATGTCGGCTGCCTTATTGATGTCTAATTTTCAGGCGAATTTGAGAGCTTTGTTCACACATGAAATTTCGCTTATGGCATTGATTGAGAAACTGAATGAACGAGTTTTAAATGCAACTAACGGCGAAAAGTTTATTACACTGTTTGTTGGAAAATACAACTTTAAAACCCGGGAATTGGAATATATTAATGCCGGACATAATCAACCTATCCTATATCTGAAGAATAAAGAAGAACTTGTGTTGCTCGACAAAGGATGTGTGGGAATTGGTATGCTCGACGAAATTCCTTTAGTGAAAAAAGGCACTGAGATAATCGAAGGCCCGGCCAAAATATTATGTTATACCGACGGTCTTGTAGAATTAATGGATGGCCGTGGAATTTCAACAGAAACGTGCGAAATTGAAGATGGTATTAAAAATGATGATTCTATCGATAAGAATATTCAGGATATCATAAGAAAACAAAAAATTCTCGAGGATTCCACAGCTATCTTTGACGATATTTCAATTTTAGGAATTGAACTTTTCTGATTGCTGTTCTGCTGAAAGAAATTAAGAGTTATTAATTTCATTACTTCTTTAACAAAAAACCTTATCCGTATTAGAAATTTACTTATTGGCTTTTTTAAGCTCCTGCTTAGGAAGGTAATATATATCAATCGAAACAAACGCAGCAATAATTCCCCAAAATAAAGCTGATGCCTTATCGGTATCGAGAAAATTATTTAACGAACCATGTATCAGATAAGTAATCAATGCAAGCAGAAACCCCATTACAATTTGTTTCAATCTTTTATTTTTTAGTTTATGATATACCTTAAATCCAGTGAGTAAAGCCAAAACGGCAATTAATATAAATGATAAGGAACCTAATATTCCCGATTCGCAAAGCGGTCCGATATACTCGCTATGCGCATTTCCCATATCACCAAAATCGGTACTTATCAAGGTCTTTTTCGATGATAACTGGAAGGGAGCATATTTAAACATATATGTACCCGGACCCCAGCCAAAAACAGGACGTTCCCTGAACATTCGAAAAGCTGCAGTCCAGCGGTTAAGTCGTTCAAGATTCGAATCATCGGTTGTAATATTCGAAATCGACTGGACATGTTCTGCCAGATCGGCTGATGATTCTTGTTTGTTTTTTTCAAGTCGTTGTACAATTTCAAACCGCTGGCTGAAAAAGTAGACAAAAACAATAATTCCCGCCAGTGCTACATAACGAAATCTAACCCGTAACAAAGTAAGAGCAAGTATTCCGAAAGCCAGAATAACACTGATCCAGGCAGCACGAGTATATGATAATATTAATCCAAACGAAATATAAGCCAGTGTAAGCCAGTAGAAGAACCTGTTAACAATATTTGTTCCGCGATGTAAAATAGTACCTCCGAGTGAAAAGAAAATCATAGCCAGAATGGCTCCATAGGAGGTATGATCACGATAAAAAGGATTCATAACGACATGTGCTGCCTGTTTATCGTTTAAACCAAATGCTAAATGACGCGATATAGCATAGGTTATTACTATTATCATGGGTATGGTATAGCACCATATAAAAACGGAAAGATTTTTTGTATTTCGAAAAATATATATAGCCAGAAAATAAAAGGTAGTAAGAAACCAAATTCTGGCTAACAGGAATTTGAACGATACAAAGGGCATGGAACTGGTAATGGAAGTGATAAAAATCCAGAAAATATTGAAAAGGATAGCATAGGTTACGGGATGATTGATTATTTTACGATTTATATCACCTCTTTTTACCATTTTGAAAATAACCAGTAACATAACACCAAAAAGTATAGGTTCGGTAGGAATATATAAATCTAAGGGTGAAGAACGCAGGTATTCAATTAAAGGAATGGATAATGGCGTACAGAAAATAATTATGAAGAAGAGAATATCCAGTCGGGTTAAAGCAAGTACTATTATTAATAATACAACAGGAAGTAAATTCAGATAATAAATTTCCCTGAAAGTTAAAAACATATCAGCCACAATGTATAGTATAACTATGGCAATAACCCAGATATTCTTTTTCAGCATACTCAGGATCGACATGCTTTCTACTTGCGGAGTTTTATATTATCGAGGATTAATAGTAAGAGTAACGCCAATGCAAAAGTCGAAAGCGTCGATACGATTACGATAATGGATCGCCTTGGGACTGCTTTTCGTTCGGCTTTAACGGCCCGGTCTACAATAAACACATTGCTTATTGTCGATTCAAGGTTAACTCGAGCGGCAGCCAGTTTGGCTTTCAACAGGGCGTTTCGTTCTACTTCCCATTCCAGTTTGTAATCCAGTTCCACATATATACCACCATATTTCGCCATTATATCGAGTTGTCTCTTAACTACTCTGGCAACTTCAATATTTCCAGTACCTAAAGCTTCGGCGTAGGCTACATTCAGTGCTTCGGACTGGGATTCGTAATCGTTCACTCCCAATGAACGGATGACACGCAACGAATCGGTGAGTTGTTCAATAATTTGCGACGATTCTTTAAACTCCTTATCAACAATCTGATAAGCTTCATAAGCCCTGGCAAGTTTTATTTGGTAATAAACGGAATCGACATAAGCGGCAATTTCGTTAGCAATATCGGCGGCCATTTGCGGGTCGGTATCGAGTACTTCAATTTCGGTCGACATAAATTCGGTACGACGAAATTTTACATTGCTCTTATACATGTCCACTAATTTTGTATAAGGAAATTTGGTAGCATTGGTGTCGATTTCATAATGCTCCATCAAATTAAATTTCTGTGTTATATGATCACGCACCTTATCGGAATAAAGTATCTGCAACAATCGTTCGGCTTCTTCGTCCTCTCCGAAGGTGAGAATGTCCTTAGTATCGGAGGTTACAACCGAAGTCTCAACAAGATTTTTTGAAACAGATATCGATGCTGCCGGAAACATAACGACCCTCGATTTGTATTTTTTAGTCATAGTAAGTGAAATAATAACTGATGCCAAAAATGCAACAAATGATACACCAATCAGTGTCCACTTATTATCCCAGGCGAATTGAATCAGATCGAAGGCATCGTATACAAAACTTTTTTTCTTTTTCTTTTTAGCCATTGTTGTAAATTATTTAACCATGATTATATAGTAATTCTTCTTTCCTTTTTGAATAAGTAAATATTTTTGATTTAATAAATCGTCTGAAGTTACCCTGAGTTCCGAATCTTCAACTTTCGATTTATTAAGACTCAGACCGCCTCCCTGAATAGTGCGTTTTACTTCTCCTTTGGAAGAAAAGATTTGAGTTGCATCGGCAAGCAGGTCGGTTATTGTAATACCGTTATTTAAAACCGTATAGCTTACTGAAAATTGGGGAACTCCATTAAATACCGACAGGAAAGTACGTTCATCCAAATGTCTGAGGTTTTCGGTAGTACCTTTTCCAAATAATATCTGAGAGGCTTCGGTGGCATTTACATATTCTTTCCGGGAGTGTACCATAAGGGTTATTTCTTCGGCCAGGCGTTTTTGCAGTATGCGCATATGGGGTTCCTTTCGGTGTTCGGTAATTAAATCATCGGTTTGCGATTTATTTAGCAGGGTAAAAGTTTTTATGTAGGTCTCTGCATCGGTATCGGAAGTATTTAACCAGAATTGATAGAACTCGTAAGGAGATGTTTTTTCGGGATCGAGCCAGACATTTCCCGATTCGGTTTTACCGAATTTTCCTCCGTCGGTTCGTGTGATCAGAGGAATGGTAAGTGCAAAAGCTTCTCCACCAATTTTCCTGCGTATTAACTCTGTTCCTGTAGTAATGTTTCCCCACTGATCAGAACCTCCCATTTGCAATTTACAGTTCTTATGCTGGTATAGCCATAGAAAATCATATCCCTGCACCAATTGGTAAGAAAATTCAGTGAACGACATCCCTGTTCTGGAGTCTTCGCCGATACGTTTCTTCACACTATCTTTTGCCATCATATAGTTAACGGTAATATGCTTGCCAATATCACGTATAAATTCCAGATAACTAAATTCTTTCATCCAGTCGTAGTTATTAACAAGTTCGGCTGAGTTAGCTTCATTTGAATCAAAATCGAGAAATTTACGGAGTTGTTTTTCAATGCCTTTCAGGTTTTTAGTAAGCGTTTCTTCGTTAAGTAAATTCCTTTCTTCTGATCTTCCGGATGGATCTCCGATCATACCGGTAGCACCACCAATAAGAGCAATAGGTTTATGACCTGCGAGCTGAAAACGTTTAAGCAACATAATTTGGGCAAAACTCCCAACATGCAACGAATCAGCTGTAGGATCGAAGCCTATATAAGCTGCGGTGACTTCTTTCTTTAGTTGTTCCTCCGTGCCCGGCATAATATCATGAATCATGCCTCGCCATTTCAGCTCTTCAATGAAATTCATCAATGGAAAAATTTTTGCAAAGATAATATTTGCATCAGAACAACGATGACAATTAAAGATTTATACCCGAATTTCCTCCTGTGGTTCTTCGGGAACATCGAGCGGATGTGTAAAATCGAAATGAAGATAAGGAAAGAGTAAGGGAGCAAGTGCTGAAAGAGGTCTGTAAAGTCGTGATTCATTGATTTGTTCTTTGGGCATAAACTGAGTTTTCCGGTCGATTCCGTTTATAACAACTAAAATAGCACTAATGATAAAGGCATATTTAATAAGGTTAAAAAGGATACCAAAAATCCGGTTTACAAAGCTGAGTGAGATCAATTCAAGCAGTTTTTCTGCCAGGCGAGCCAGAAAATGAATAGCAACTACAATACCTATAAATGTTATAGCAAACGAAATAAGGGGGATGTATTCACCATGATGTACAATTTTTTCCATTATCACGGCAGCAACAAATCCTGAAAATTTAATGGAACCGTAAATACCCAAAATTAGTGCTGCAAGAGTAGCTGCCTGTAAAATAAAACCTCGAGTAAAACCCTTAAAGGCAGCCCATAGGAAGATAAGTACAAATATGATATCGAAAATCATTGAACCTCAGTGTTTAGTGTGGCATCAGGTGAAATTAACATAATGCCGCTAAGTAAGGGTAATTTTTGAAATAGTCAATGTTTTTAGATATTTTTGTGCCCACATTTTTGGCCCCATAGTTCAAGGGATAGAACGGAAGTTTCCTAAACTTTAAATCCAGGTTCGAGTCCTGGTGGGGCTACTAAATACTTCTAAAATTCCTTTTTCCGAATTTTCTTTCCTTGAAAATTAATTGGTTAACTCTCTTCGAAGATAGGGTAGTTTACAATGGCTTCTTCGAAAGCATTCAGGTGAACGGTAACTTTTTTATTTATCTGAATACGGAAACATTGGTTCAGTTTATTCCATACAAAGGGATGTAATTCGGCAGTTACATGACCGGGAAGTGTATGAAAACTTCGCCGACAACCATATTTGGCAAGTATTATTTTCAAGCGCTTAATTTCGTAAGAATCGACACCATAATATTCATCTTCGATATATGAATTACGGAGCACCAGTTTTATTTCATTATGGGGGTATTCGAATTTTGCGGTAAGATGTGCCATAACAAATATCTTTAAAATTAGCGAAATGGTTTGTGAAATTTATCCAGATAGTGGCTGCTCGCCGCTCCTGTGGCAGGATAACAAAGGAGTTGATTATCAAGCTAGTAAGTTACGAAAATTAATGGAGAAATGATAATGAATCGGATAATTTCTATCCTTAAAATCGAAATATTATGAATGATGCACATCTAGTAAAATTTCCAGCATTTTTATGGCCGCAATTGTTATGGATGTTCCGGGTCCAAATATGGCTGTTACTCCTGCATTGTAGAGAAATTCATAATCCTGCGGTGGTATAACACCACCGGCAATTACCAGAATATCTTCACGTCCCAGTTTATGCAATTCATTAATAACTTGCGGGATCAACGTTTTGTGCCCCGCTGCCAGACTGGAAACACCTAGTATATGTACATCGTTTTCCATCGATTGGCGTGCGGTTTCTTCAGGAGTCTGAAACAAGGGCCCGATATCCACATCGAAACCCACATCAGCATATCCTGTAGCAACCACTTTGGCTCCCCGGTCGTGACCATCTTGCCCCATTTTAGCAATCATAATCCGGGGCTGGCGACCCTCTTTCCTGGCAAATTCTTCGCATAATTTTTTGGCTTTAGCAAAGTTAGGATCTTCGACCGTTTCAGAGGAATAAATTCCGGAGACTGACCGGATTACAGCTCTATAGCGTCCGGTAACCCTTTCAATTGCATAGGAAATTTCGCCAAGCGATGCACGGGCTTTTGCAGCTTCAACAGAAAGTTCAAGCAGATTGCCTCTACCTGTTTTTGCAGCTTCAGTAATTTTCTGTAAACATCTTTCCACTTCCTTGCTATCGCGATTTTTACGGAGTGTTTCAAGCCTACTAATCTGGGCTTCCCGAACAGCAGTATTATCTACTTCGAGAATTTCAATGGGTTCTTCATTTTCAAGTCTGAATTTATTGACGCCAACAATGGTATCTTTATTGGCATCGATACGGGCCTGTTTGCGGGCTGCTGCTTCTTCGATCCGCATTTTCGGTATTCCTTTTTCAATGGCCTTCGACATACCTCCCAGTTTTTCTATTTCCTGAATATGTTCCCAAGCCTTATGAGCTAGCTCATGTGTTAATGATTCGACATAATATGAGCCGGCCCAGGGATCGACCGACCGACAGATCTGGATTTCTTCTTGCAAGTAGATTTGTGTATTTCGAGCAATACGCGCCGAAAAATCGGTAGGTAATGCTATAGCTTCATCTAGGGCATTGGTATGCAGACTTTGTGTATGGCCTAAAGCTGCAGCCATAGCTTCGATACAGGTACGGGCAATATTATTAAAAGGATCTTGCTCGGTAAGACTCCATCCAGATGTTTGTGAATGCGTACGCAACGCCATTGATTTAGGATTTTGCGGATTAAACTGTTTTACCAGTTTTGCCCATAACATGCGAGCTGCACGCAGTTTAGCAATTTCCATAAAATGATTCATACCAATCGCCCAGAAAAATGATAAACGCGGAGCAAAAGAGTCGACATCCATTCCTGAATTTATGCCGGTACGCAAGTATTCCAGTCCATCGGCTAGGGTATAGGCAAGCTCAATGTCGGCTGTTGCGCCAGCTTCCTGCATATGGTAACCCGAAATGCTAATGGAATTAAACTGGGGCATATATTTAGATGTATATTTAAAAATATCGGCAATAATGCGCATCGACATATCGGGAGGATAGATATATGTATTACGAACCATAAATTCTTTCAGAATGTCGTTCTGAATGGTTCCGTTTAGGACTTTAAGGTGAGCTCCCTGTTCCAGAGCGGCAACGATATAAAATGCCATAATCGGTAACACAGCTCCGTTCATCGTCATCGAAACTGATATTTCTTGTAAGGGTATATGGTCGAAGAGAATCTTCATATCAAGAACAGAATCGATGGCCACACCGGCTTTGCCTACATCACCAACAACACGCTCATGATCAGAATCGTAACCGCGATGCGTTGCCAGATCAAAAGCAACCGAAAGACCTTTCTGACCGGCTGCAAGATTACGGCAATAAAATGCATTGGATTCCTCAGCTGTTGAAAAACCTGCGTATTGTCGAATGGTCCAGGGACGTATAATAAACATTGTAGAATATGGACCACGCAGGAAGGGAGGTATACCAGCAGCATAGTTCAAATGTTCCATTTCCATCAAATCATCTTTGGTATAAACCTGTTTTACTGGAATCTGTTCTGCAGTAATCCAATCGTATTTGATATTATTTTCTTTTTCCCAAGCAGTAATATCTTTTTTATCACCTCGATGTTGCTTGATATTAATATTTCTGAAATTGAGGCGCATAATTAGTATTTTGAGTAATGAGTAACGAGTATTGAATATTAAAAATCCTTTATAAAGTCGTGGAAGCTAAAGGTTATGATTTATTTGAATTTTGATTTTAGGCTGTATAACATTTTTTCAATTTCCTGTATTTCTGATATTGTTTTATTTACCGTATTTTCATTTATATATTCCAGGTCGCCAGCCAGCAATAATAAAGTTTCCAATTCAAAAGCTGAACCATTTGCAATATCTAAATACCTAATTAATTCCTTATGAGTTTATCTTCCACATCCCTCTGCAATATTTGCAGGGACTGAAATCATCGCTCTTCGAATCTGAGAGGTTAATCCATATACTTCCTCGGGAGGAAGATTTTTTGTTATTATATAAATCAGTTTAACTAATTCTCTGGCTTTTTGCCATACTTTTAATTGACGAAATTTATGCATACGTTAAAGTTTAAAATTGATAGTGTTTTATTTTCAAGTGTCTCATAGCTCAGTACTCATTATCTAACATCTGTTTTGTTTTATAGTAATTTTTCAAAATGTAAAAGGCTTTTTTCTTTTCACCTTTATCCGAGAGAATCCCTTTTCTATTAAATTCATCCTGTATTTTTGGAAGAGGTCTGCGGGGAGAACGAAAATCTGTAAGGATCCAAGGCGACATGCCACATAATCCGTCAATTTTATCGAGCATATTCAGGGTATTTACATAAAGATATTCCTGAAATTCTTCGGTCCAGCGCTGGTTTTTATCGCCATGATATCCAAACTTGGCTCCTGCGCCGAATTCACTTACAAAAACGGGTTTATTATACGGAATTTTCCAGGTTATGAGCTTACATTTTTCAGGTAATCCATCGTACCAGCCGATATATTCATTGAATGATACTATATCGGTAATATCGGCAACAGGATCTTCCACCACAGCTGTATCTTCCGATATGTAATGTTTTTCAAGGGCAGCACTTATTAAACGTGTATTATCCAGCTTGTGTGCCTGTTGTGTCAATCTTAATAAAAACTCATTTCGGGCATCGGTAACAGGTGTTTCATTTGCGAGTGACCAGATGATGATATTGGCACGATTTCGGTCGCGAAGAATATTTTCCTGAAGCTGCTTTTTTGCATTCTCATATGTATCTTCGTTTTCCCAGTCGATTGTCCAATAAACCGGGATTTCTGACCATATCATGATGCCCTTACGCTCGGCGATTCGTACCATATCTTCACTATGCGGATAATGTGCCAAACGCACAAAATTACAACCCAGTTCCCCTGCCCAGTTCAATAATTGTTCGGCCTTCCAGGCAGCATTAACACGTCCGCCTCCATCAGTAGCATATTCCTCATGAATGGAAATGCCTTTCAAAAATATTGGCTGGCCATTAATAAGAATTTGTTTTCCTTCGACCTCAATAGTTCTAAAACCCACTGAATCGACGAGCGTGTCATTTCCTAAAATTATTTCGATTCGATACAATCGGGGATTTTCCGGCGTCCAAAGAGTTATCTGATCATATCGGAATGAAAATTCTCCTATACCTTCTTCATTTGGGATTATTTGCATGTTTATTTGTAATTCCGGTAATTTTACGCTTACCTTTCCATGCTTGTATCCATCGATAAATATTTTTCCTTTTACAGTTCTTAACCCTGATTCCAATTCAATAGAGTAGTCTTGAATAAAAGCTGATGGCATCACAAGTAGTCTGACATCGCGTGTTATGCCTCCATAATTCCACCAGTCGGTGTTCACAGCAGGTACTCCTTCCTTTAATCGTTTATTATCAACCTTGATAACAAGGGAATTGCCATTTTCTTTTAAAAGACCTGTAATTTCAAAGTAAAAAGGAGTGAATCCTCCAGTATGTACACCAAGCTTTTGACTATTCAGGTAAACATCGGCCCGGTAATTCACTGCTCCAAAATACAAGAATACCCGCTGATCCTCTGTTACACCAGGAGCATCGAATTTTTTCCGGTACCATATGGTTCCTTCGTAATAGTATAGCTTCGGATTCTGGGTATTCCAATCGCCTGGAACCTGTAAAACAGGCGATTTGTCGAAATCATATTCGATTAAATCAGTGGGTAGTTGCATTTGTTTGTCGCCATAATAACCAACCGCCCAGGATTGATTTATCTGCTCGAAAGGTTTCATGCGATAGTCATAATACCCGTTTTCATAAGGATCAACAATAATATTCCAGGCACCATTTAATGATATGCAATCGCGGTAATATACTTGAAGATTAGCATAGACAAAAGCAGGTATACTAATTATTATGGAAATAAGTAAAATATTCAGTCTGAACTTCTTCATATTGTTATTCCAAGTATTTTGTGATAGTATTTAAGTGTTTCCAATACGTCTGATCGTGTGTGAATAAAATTGGTAATTCCCAATGCTTGTAATTCATCCATGCAATCGGGAGCACCTGCTATGACGAGAATGCTATTTTTAGTCAGATTTTTTACTACTTGCAACGCGATGTTCACATATTCATCGTCGCAACTGCATAACACAACGATGTCTGCTTTTGCTTTATTCGCTGCTTCAATTCCCTTCTCAATTTCTGAAAATCCTGGGTTATCCATAATCTTATATCCGGCACAGGCAAAAAAATTACAGGCGAAAGTTGCCCGGGCCCTTCTCAAGGCTAAATCACCATAAGTTAGTATAAATACAGTTGGTCGATGCGAATGCTTTTCAGTGGCCAAACGGAGTTTTTCGAATTCCTGACTGGCCCGGTAAATTTTCAGAGGTGTGATTGATGTATTTTCTATATTCCTGGCAGGGAAAACGATTTCTTCGTGAATCTCATTTTTAACTGATTCTTCAAAATCAGGATACTGGTTAGTTCCCACCAGTACTTCACGCCGATTAGCAATTGCATTATTTCTATATTGCGCGGTGGCTTCCATCTCAGCTTGTATTAATCCCTTTTTTAGTGCATTAAGGTAGCCACCTTCCGCTTCGATTGTAAGGAACAATTTCCAGCTTTCATCAATAATCGAATTTGTAAGATTTTCGATATAGTAAGAACCGGCACCAGGATCAACAACTTTCCCAAGATAAGCCTCTTCGTTCAGAATTATCTGAATATTGCGTGACAACCGATTGGCAAAACTTGTAGTTGGTTTGTAGGCATTTGTAAAAGGACGGACAACTAACGAATTAGTACCGCCAATTATTGCTGACATTGATTCAGTAGTAGCTCTCAATAAATTCATGTATGGATTGTAGATAGTTTGATTCCACTCCGAAGTAATAGAATGGATAAAGGTCTTCTTTGATTCGTCTTTTACTGTTTGGTAAGCTTCCGCAATTTTAGCCCAAAGAAATCGTAGTGCACGTATCTTGGCAATTTCCATAAAATAGTTTGTTCCTATTCCCAGATTAAATTGAAGATTATGGCAGATAGAATCGACTGAGATTCCTGAATCGGTAAGTTGTGAAAGGTATTCACTAGCCATAGAAATACAGTACCCCAACTCCTGCACGATGGATGCGCCTGCATCATGAAAAAAATATCCATTAATAGCTAATGCTTTATAGTATGGAAGATATTTCGAGGTGAACTGAATAAGATTTGCCAGGATTTTAAGATCGATATTTTCATTATTATAATACCTGCCAGTTATTGTAAGGTTTCCTAAAGGATCGTAATCGACAGCACCACGGATATTTTCATTATTAAGCTTTCGGGCTTTGATTTCATCGTAGAGTAGATTTAAAATATGCAATGCATTTTTCCCGCAAATGAAATTCAAACCGATACTATCAATTTTTATATCTTTTAGCAAAAGGCTAAAATCTTTTTGCGTTGCCAAATTCAGATTTTCGTTTACAGCCGAATATACAAATCCGATTGAAGTAATTCCATGGTTAAGTGAAAAAATTGCTTCTGTATTCGCTGTTTCAACATCATCTAACTGTATATCCTGTCGTATTTCCCAGCTATTCGAAAGAATTTTATTGCCTCGTATGTAAGGAAATTCAGCCGGAAAGGTATCGAGATATTGTACATCGCTCAGGTGTTCCTCTCGGTATTAT
>CAYMQP010000080.1:0-13636 GCA_964392505.1 uncultured Bacteroidales bacterium | reverse complement strand
CCTTCACTTCTTGCAAAAAGTACTCCGGCTTTGTAACACTCCAGTTGATGTAAAGCCATGGGCGACATCAAACCTTTGCTAACCGCTTTACTGACCAAAGGTGCCATGCCATGATATCTCAGACCACCGGCATGAATTGGAGGAGGAATGAAGCTATGACCTAGTGAATACATAGCAACAAGAGGTGTCATTTTAGCTGTATCGCCATGATCATATACATAAGGTGCTTTCGTAAGAGTCGGACAAGAAGCAGGTTCAACCGGAATTATTTCAATTTGAGCTCCGTTAATTTTGTCGTATAAAAATGGAAATGCCAAACCGGCAAAATTACTGCCCCCACCTGCACAACCTATTACTGCATCAACTTTTTTCTCACCGACTTTTTCCAATTGTTTTTTGGCCTCCAAACCATTGATGGTCTGGTGCATCAATACATGGGTAAGCACACTACCCAGAGAATATCTTGTTTGGCCGGTTTTATCGGTTACAGCAGCTTCTATTGCTTCGCTGATTGCTATACCTAGTGAACCGGGTGTATCTGGAGTCTTCTCAAGAATCGCTTTACCGGCCTGCGTTTCAGGACTTGGACTTGCAATACAGTTGGCTCCCCAGGTCTGCATCATCAATTTTCGATAAGGTTTCTGGTCAAAACTTACACGAACCATGAATACCTTACATTCTAAACCTAGAAGCGAGCAGGCAAATGCCAGGGCACTACCCCATTGTCCGGCACCTGTTTCAGTAGTTAACCGTTTAATACCAAATTCTTTATTATACCATGCCTGGGTTACCGCTGTATTAGGCTTATGACTGCCGGCAGGTGAAAGACTTTCGTTTTTATAATATATTCGGGCCGGTGTTCCAAGTGCTTCTTCCAGTTCATACGCACGATGCAAAGGCGAAGGTCGCCAGCGTGTAAGTATTTCCAAAACACCTTCAGGAATATCTATCCAGCGTTCCCTGCTGTATTCCTGTTCAACAAGATTCATTGGGAAAACAGGTGCCCATGCCTCAGCAGGCACGGGTCCATCGGGACTCATAAATGGATCATTAGGAACGTCGGCTGCAAGATTATACCATTGCCTAGGTATTTCATCCTCGCGTAAATAGATTTTTCTAGTTCTAACCATAGTATGTGTAATTAGGGTTAATGATAATTCGGTTTTAGCAAAAATAATGGTTCAATCTTAATATCCAAGCAAGATAATGAAACTATGGAATAAATATTTATTGAGAATGACTTTAAGTTAAAGCTTAACCTAAGAAATGCATCGGATATGAGGAAATACAATAGCATAATTAATTGGAATAAATATTCATTTTCCGAAAATACATTCTCAAAATTGCAAAATTTTAATTACTAACTGAATACGTGTATTATGTATATAACCTGTCATATATTCCCAGCAATTGCTAATTTTGTAAGGGTGAATCAGAATATACATGTATTGAACGCTGACAGTAAATTTCTCATAAATCGTTTGAAGCAGGGTGAAGAATCGGCATACAAACTACTATTTAATGAATACTACAAAGTACTAACAGTATTCGCAAATAAATATGTGAACGATTTAGATACAGCGGAGGAAATAGTGCAGGATCTTTTTGTTCATCTTTATGAAAAGCGTGAGAATCTTGACATTAATTCCTCATTAAAATCATATTTGTTCCGATCAATTCATAACCGATGTGTTAATTATTTGAATGCCCAGAAAATAAGAATGCAGCATGCCAATCGTGTTATAAAAACCAGCGATATTAAAGATAACAATCTGGAACAGGAAGTCGATAAAACAGAATTAGAACAAGCCTTGTATAACGCTATTAACCAGCTGCCACCCAAGTGTCAGTCAATTTTCAAAATGAACCGTTTTCAGGGTCTTTCGAATAGTGAAATTGCTCAACGACTTAAATTATCGAAACGTACGGTAGAAACTCAGATTAGTAAAGCACTTAAAATATTACGGGTGAAAATTGAACCTTACAGGGCTGTTTGCATTATTATTTTACTAGCGATACGTTTATTACCGATATGAAATGTCATATATTAAAGCATTATGAAGAAGAATTTATTAAATAGTAATATAGTAACCAGATATTTACTTAACAATTCCAGTAACGACAAGCAGATGATCGATAAAATAATACAAGACGATGAGAAGAGCCGAAAGGAATTTGAAGCCTATCTTGAAGTATGGGAGAAATCGGCTAATTTAAAGGATTTTGAGATGATTGATACGGTATCCGGATGGAAGAGGGTTCGGGCACGAATGAAAATACAAACCACAAATAAAAGAATTCCGGCACGAAGCTATTTTACTCGTATAGCTGCAATTCTAATACTAGCATTAGGTTTGGCGTATTTTCTAACACGTATCATAAATTACTTGTCGACGAAGGAAATGATATACTCCGAAATTGCAACTACCAATGAAATAGAACAAACAACACTACCCGATGGAAGTATAGTATCTTTAAATAAAGCGTCAAAAATTATCTATAACAGCAGTTATGGAAAGTCAAACCGCGATATTATTTTAGAAGGTGAGGCATTCTTCGATGTAAAAAGGAATGAAAAGATACCTTTTAAAATTCACACCCTGAATTCGACAATAGAGGTATTGGGCACCAGCTTTGATGTAAAAGTCGATACAACAGAAGTTATTGTTGGTGTGCTATCGGGAAAAGTAGCCTTGTATAAAAGCGGTAATACTAAAAATCGCATTGAGTTACTAACTGGTAACACAGGAATCTATTCTACAGCTGAAAATAAACTGACTGTCAAACCGCATTTCGACAGAAACAGCATAGCCTGGCATACCAAAGAATTTATTTTTTGGGATCAGCCACTAGATGAAGTTTGTCGTGTATTGGCCAATTTTTATCACCTGGAATTTATTCCAAATGAAGAGTTTAAATTAACCGAATCGATTACCTTCACTTGTAGTACAGAATCGTTGGACAGTGTACTTAGTACTATTAATTTATCGCTTAAAGAGGATATTGAACTAACTTCGAAAGATGATTTATTGACCATAAGAAAATTGTGATTTTACGGTATATAAATATTCTTTTACTTTTCTTTTTCATCTCTTTCAGTAAGGGACAGGATCTTTCAAATGTTTATATTCAATTACCTCCCCAGGAACTAACCGTAGAGCAGTATTTATACCATATCAATCAGGTATCGCCTTATAAATTAGCATTTAGTTCGGCAATTGTTGAAGACAGACGAATTGCTATATATTCCGATAGCATCCTGTTGACCGAGCTCCTCGATACACTTTTCACAGCAAATGAAATACAATATATTGTAAAGGGGAATCAGCTTATACTTTCACCTCAAGCACAATCGACCGCACAAACAAATCAAATTAAGCTGACCGGAATTGTACATAACAAACGTAATTTGAATCCTATTCCTTTTGCGAATGTGTTCGTTCCATATCAAAGTACTGGAACAATTACTAATAGTGAAGGTGAATTTGAACTGATGCTCCCCCGCGATAATTTGCCCGATTCTCTTATGATCTCATGCATTGGCTATTCCGCTGCTGTTATACATTCGCGTGAATATCTTACACAGGAAATCGATATCAGGCTTAATCCCTATCGGTTTCAAATCGACGAATTGATTATCAGACCGGAAGACCCTCTACTATTAATACAAAATGCACTGAACAAAGTGGGTGATAATTACTCAAGAAAACCAGTTATGCTGACGGCGTTTTTTCGAGAAGTCTCCCGGCAAGATGATAAATATATCGGATTATCAGAAGCCCTTATCGATATTTATAAAGCTTCGTATTTAAATGAGGAAAATGACCTCGTGCGATTGAAAAAAGGTCGCCGTGGTACCAACATCCAGGAATCGGAACTAGTGAATCTCGTTGTAGAAGGTGGGCTATACAACAATATACAACTCGATATAATGAAGTATGGGGTTGATTTTCTCGATCCCAAATATTTCAACCACTATGAATACAACTTTGAAAAACAAATAACCTATAACAATCGGCAAACCTATGTTATTGGATTCAATTATAAGGATGATCTTGATATACAGGGATTTAACGGTCAACTCTATCTTGATGTCCAGTCGTTAGCCTTGGTAAGAGCAGAATTCAGCATCAGTAAAGAAAGTATGCAGCATGCTTACAGTATTCTCGTGAAAAAAGTTCCTAGGGGATTTCGTATTCGCCCAAAATATGGCAAATATGAAGTTGAATATCGTTTTTACGATGGATTATGGAATCTGAGCCATGCGCGTAGTGAAATTTCCTTGCGTCTACGAAAAAAAAGAGACAAGAAGGGCACAGGTTTTTCCTGCCAGTTTATTGCAGCATCGGAATTTGTAATAACCGGACAAACCACAGGGAATGTGGAAAAGATAAAATACCGTGATGCATCAAAACCACACGATATACTTTATGAACAAATATCGGATACGGATCTTGAGTTTTGGGGAAACGAAACTGTAATTATTCCCGAAGAACCGCTTTTGCAAACATTTGAGAAACTGATAATAAAAGAATCATCAGGCGGACAAAACCTTGTTAATTCAGAGCCCGATTAATATCAATCTCCCCTTTGATGTTACTTTTTATGCTATCAATAGAAAAACTCCAAATCGCATTTTATTTCTTCCTGAATTATTAGAAATATTAAGTATTACACACTAGTTTTGTTTTCTTTCTTTTTACGAGTTTGCAGAACCCAAAAAACAATACTATGAATACTAAACTTATAATAACAGGATTAATAGGAATTATTATGCTATTTGGATGTACAACGGGAAAAAAGACAGATGAAGAATCCTTCAATTATGTATTGGAACAATTTGCCGATTTACGGATTTTACGTTATGAAGTATCCGGATTCAACGATCTAAGTTTGCAAGAGAAAAAACTAATCTATTATCTTGGTCAGGCTGCACTTTGCGGACGTGATATTGTGTGGGATCAGAACGGAAAATATAACTTGGCTATACGCCAAACAATGGAAAATATCTATGAAACCTTTCCGGGTGACAGGAAAAATGAAAATTTTCAGAAATTTCTTCTATACTTGAAACGAATCTGGTTTTCGAATGGTATTTATCATCACTATGCATCCGATAAAATATTACCCGATTTTTCAGTGGACTATTTTCGTAAGCTCATAGCTAATTCGGATAAAAGCGGTTTTCCTCAAATAGACTCAAAATCGGTTGATGAAACCATCGAACTATTAATTCCAGTTATATTCGATCCAACTGTGCTACCAAAGAAAGTTAATCAGGATCCTTCCAAAGATTTGGTTGCAGCTTCGGCTGTTAATTTTTATCAAAATCTTACCGAAGAAGAGGTGGTTGCATACTATGATTCAATAAGAGATAAAACTGATGAAACACCCATATCATACGGGTTAAACTCAAGACTGGTTAAATCTGACGGAACAGTTGAAGAAGTAGTTTGGAAATTAGACGGGCTTTACGGACAAGCGATAAAAAAAATTATTTACTGGCTTGAGAAAGCGCTATCCGTGGCTATTACTCCTGAACAAATCGAAGGTATTGAAAAGCTGGTTGCTTATTACAAAACCGGCAATCTTGAAACCTGGGATGAATACAATCTAATATGGGTAAATGATACATCACGCGTTGATTTTGTCAACGGCTTTATAGAAGTTTATTCTGATCCGATGGGTCTGAAAGGCTCGTGGGAGTCGGTTGTTAATTTCAAGGACCTTGTTGCTACAAAACGTACCGAAATAATTTCGGCTAACGCTCAATGGTTCGAGGATCATTCACCTATTGATGATCGGTTTAAAAAGAAGGAAGTAAAAGGTGTTTCGGCTAAAGTAATTACTGTGGCCATGCTGGGAGGTGATTGCTATCCGTATACTCCTATTGGAATAAATCTTCCAAACGCCGACTGGATCAGGAAAGAACATGGATCAAAATCGGTAACAATGGAAAACATTACCTATGCTTACCAACAAGCTAATCTGGGATCGGGATTTGTGGAAGAATTTTCATACGACTCAACCGAAATGACCCTAGTAAAGGAATATGGACCCCTGACCAATAATCTGCATACCGATTTGCATGAATGCCTGGGACACGGTTCTGGACAGTTGTTGGAAGGAGTAGCTTCCGATGCCCTAAAAAATTATCAATCACCACTTGAAGAAGCACGAGCCGATTTATTTGCGTTATATTATATTATGGATCCTAAAATGGTCGAGTTAGGCCTTTTACCAAATGAAGAAGCCGCAAAAGCTCAATATATTTCATATATCCGAAATGGGATTATGACACAACTCAGAAGAATCGAACCAGGTAATAATATTGAGCAGGCCCATATGCGTAACCGTCAGCTAATTGCAAAATGGTGCTATGAAAAAGGATATCCGGAAAATATTATTGAGAAAATTGTACGTGAGGATAAAACATTTTACAAGATCAATGATTTTGAAAAACTCAGAAGATTATTTGGCATATTGCTGATCGAAGTTCAGCGAATCAAATCGGAAGGCGATTACGAAGCTGGAAAAGCTCTGGTAGAAAAATATGGTGTAAAGTTTGATCCTGAATTACATAAAGAAGTACTTGCCCGCTTCGAAAAACTGAACCTGGCACCTTACAGTGGATTTGTAAATCCGGAATATAAAACCATTAAGAAAAACGGTGACATAGTTGATGTTAAAATCAGCTATGTTGATGATTTCTCGAAACAAATGCTTAAGTATAGCAAGGAGTATTCATATTTACCCATTCAAAACTGAGGGGTTTATCAGATAATTTTCATTATAAAGATTTCTCCATTTTGAAGTAGTGTAAAGGCTTATTCTTTATGTATATAACCATTGGGCGTACAAGTTCGAAACCCAGCTTATCGTATAGTGGTTTTGCAATGGGCGTGGCATCGAGCCAGATTTTTTTAAGTTTTTTTTTCCGTGCAATCTCGAGCAATTTACTTACTATAGCTAAGCCCAAGCCTTGCCGTTGGAAATCGGGATGTACGTAAACACCGCCCATTTCTCCCTGAGAAAGAAATCCCGTCGCACGTATACAATCACCTATTGTTAGCACCAGTACAACACCAGTAATGGCTCTTCTATGAATTTCTTCAAGTGAGTGGTATTCAATATAAAACCTGATTATCTCGGTAGCAAATATCGCCGGATAACATGCTTTAACAGTTGTATGTATCAAATTCCGGATATCCTGATAATCATTCTGCGTAGCTTTCCTGATACTAAACATAAATATTAGGGCGTATTCTCATTTTCTATCCTTCGCAACCGTAAAGTTTTACCTCCATATTTAAAAATCAGGATTAACAAGGCCATGCCACCTAATACAATATAAATTAAATTGGTAGTTGTATGAGCTACAAGTGCAAAAATTAATCCATCTTCTCTTTGAATTCCATAAAGCAATAAGGTTTCAACCACCATAAAATGCCATGGTCCTATCCCACCTTGAATTGGAGCAAGCATACCGAGTCCGCCCATTAGGAATACAACTGTTCCAACTCTCAATGATAGATGTTGAGTAGGTTCAAAAGCTAAAAACACTACATACAACATGACAAGCCACATCAGGAATATAAAGGCAGTATAACCAATAAACAACCATTTATTCTGCATATGCATGATGGATTTAATACCATCAACCAGCTGATTCTTGAGCTCAACAAGTTTTCCTTTTTTCTTTGATTTTTTTAATCGGTTTCTAAGCAGAATAAAAATAAGAATCATTAGTAAAATTATAATCGTTAATATTAGTAGATATTTAATTGAGGTGAATTTCTGAAGGTTTGCTAAAACTGCAGGATGCAAGTCAAAAAACCGGACAACAATTGAAATATTCATCCCAAAAATTATTATAGCAAGCAGAAATAACATAATAACGTCGGCAAGTCGCTCAGTAAAAACTGTTCCAACCAGTTTGGTAAAAGGAATATTATCGGATTTTGCCAAAACAGCACAACGGGCAACTTCTCCTGCCCTGGGTACTATAAGGTTTACAAAATAAAGAACCAGGATCGATAAAAACGTATTGGAAAATGATGGATTATACCCCATGGGTCTGATCAGCATTTTCCAACGTAAAGTACGTGATACTTGCGATAACAATCCTAAACAAACAGAAACAAAAAGCCAGAAATATTTTAATCCCTTTAAAGCACTAATCAGTTCCTGCCATTTTATTTTACGATAAAGAAGCCAAAAAATTAATATACCTATAACAAAAAAAGCGAGATATTTAAAGGTATTGATAACTATCTTTCTCATATTTGAAAATAATTATTACTCATTTTAAGCGTCGTAAAGCTAGCGAAAAGTCAATATATTAGACATAAAACTAGTTTATTGTCATTATTTTTTTGATTAAATGATAAAAGTAAAGTACCAACATACTACTTCATATCTTACGTTTCTTTTCTTTTTCTTTTTTTATATTATAAATTCAGGTTATGGACAGGTAAGAGTTGGACGGAATCTTAGTATTCAAAGTAAGGTTCTGGATCAAAAAATATCCTATTCCGTTATGTTACCCGGTTCATATCATATTGATTCTAAGGAATATCCCGTAATCTACCTTTTGCATGGTTTTGGAGGGAATCACGAGAGCTGGCTCGATCGTTGCTATATTGCTCAATTGGTCGATAGCCTTCTACAAGTTAGAGATATAGGTGAATTTATATATGTTATGCCCGATGCAAAGAATAGCTATTATATCAATAACTATGACAGTAGCTTTCAGTATCACGATTTCTTCATTAAAGAGCTGGTACCAACCATCGATTCACTTTTTCGAACAAAAAAACAAAAAGAATTCAGGACGCTTTTTGGACTTTCCATGGGAGGCTTCGGGAGCATAATCCTTGCAATTAAAAATCCTGAACTGTTTGGATCAGTTATTGCATTGAGCCCTGCTGTTCGAAACCAGCTTATTTTCGAGAACCTGCCGCAACACAGTTATGAAAGGTATTTTGGACCTGTATATGGAGCAGGACTCGAAAGCGATCAAAGAATTACGTTACATTGGAAAGAAAATTCACCTTATGTACTCATCGATTCCACCAACGCAAAACAATATATGGGTATTAACTGGTATATCGATTGTGGTTTGTTCGATTCATTATTACCAGCCAGTGAAGGATTTCATCAACTTTTACTGCAATATAATGTACCTCACGAATTTCATGTTAGACCAGGAGGACATAACTGGGATTACTGGTACCATTCCACAATATATGGTCTGATTTTCATTAGTCAAAAATTATTTCTCATAGAATTTTCCGATTGAGTACTGGCAAAATAATTCATATTTAATTTAACGAACTATTTAAATAATTACTTTTAATCCTTCAGAATTAGTGATAATGAAATACAAACTTGTTGGCCTTTATCAATTGATAACAGGTATTTTCGGCATTTTATTGCTGATTTTAAGTGCCAGTAAATATATCGCGGTAAAACAAACCTATTTCCTGCCTTCATTTATTCTGGGTTTAATCCTATATGGTTTGTTAGCCTTCGCTGGATATGCTTTATTTAACCAATGGAAATATGCCATTAAATACTCGATCTGGGCCCAGGTACTCCAAATTGTAAGTTTCACATACAAAGGTGTCCAGTATTTATTTTCAGGATCAGCTTTTATTGCATTGGTTATTAATCAGGGCATCCATATACATACTCAACTGGTACCCATTGCATACAAAATAGAGAAAGTACCGGAGATCTTATCATCTGAAATGAAAATTTATATAATGCCCATCATCATAATTCTGCTTCTTATTAAAAAGTAAAAGCATTTAATATAACATATGCTTATGAAACCCATTTTAAATGAACACTTAATCAGCGAATACAAATCACGGATCAATAGGGTATATGATTACATTGAGCAGAATATACATAAAACATTAACTCTTGAAGAATTAGCTTCGATAGCGAATTTTTCGAAGTTTCATTTTACTCGTATTTTCTGGGCCATGACAGGAGAAACTCCTTTTCAGTTTATTACCAGATTCAGGTTGGAAAGAGCAGCTAATTTATTAGTTTACAATCGTAAAGAATCCATTTTTGGTATCGCGCTTAAATGTGGTTTCAGCGATATTTCAGTTTTCTCGAGGAATTTTAAAGCTTATTTTGGAATATCCGCTTCGGAATGGCGCAGAAAAAAACAATACAGCAATATTAATCAACAACGTCACAATAAAAGTCAAAGGGCTCCCGACACCTCCATGTATTTTTGTCGCGAAACAAATACAATAAAATGGAGTTCAACCATGAAATTAAATCAAAGTGTAGAGGTTAAGAATTTACCCAAAATGACTGTTGCCTACATCAGGCACACAGGGCCCTACAAGGGCGATGAAAAACTATTCGAAAGATTGTTCAACCAGCTTTTTGCATGGGCCGGCCCTCGAGAACTGATGCAACAACCCGATATGAAAATGCTGGTTATTTATCACGATGATCCGTCGGTGACTGAAGAAAAAAACTTAAGGATGAGTGTCTGTATGACCATACCTGAAGATACAAAAGTTGATGGTGAAATCGGAAAAATGACAATTGATGACGGAAAATATGCTGTTGCACGATTTATGCTAACTTCGAAAGATTATGAACAGGCATGGAGCTGGTTGTATGGAACCTGGTTTCCTTCGAGCGGCTATCAACCCGATGATGGCCCCTGTTTCGAAATGTATACAGAAGAAGCTAAAGATGGAGAAACGAAAGTTGATATATGCGTTCCGGTGAAGCCATTATGAGGTAACTCCTCATTAATAGATCATGAATCATTTCTTTTATGGAGATAAACCTGTACAAGCTGCAGGTTTATTTCATTTTTATTTAATTCTCCTTCAAAGTTACTAAGTACCTGGTCTTATTCATCAAATATGCCGGAATCCAAGACTTGTCGCAAAAATTCCTTGGTTTCTTCCGATGCGCGGGTTGGTATTTCTTTATAAATTGAGGGTAAATCGATTGTACCCTGCTGTATACCAATTTTATAATGAAGGTACGGGTAGGTTGTGGTAGCCAGATCATTTCCGTCGACTGTCTGGCGAAATATATAGAGTCCTGCTTCACGATGTGTTTCAAGGTTAATGGTAGTTTCCATTGCCACCGGACAGGTTTCATTCTTTTTCACCTCAAAGCCTTCCGTAGCCATGTTAATAGGATTCGATTCAATTGTATCCATTACAATATCAATGTCCATTCCGTCGAATTTGGCATCTTCAGCTTCAGGATGTGTATTATCGGCTGTAACATTTAATGCAATAGCAATGGCATAATTTGCAGGATTTGTATAAGTATCAGCATCGGTTAGCATAAGTTCTGCCAGCGATTGTCCACTAAGAGCTCCGGGAGGTAAGCTTATCTGATACGACATACTGTCGTATATAACCGTTACCTTGCGCAGAGCAGCAATTTTTTGTGCATCGGTTAATGGATTACTATCCTCAGTGCAATTCATGAGTAGTATAATACTTGCCAACACCGATCCAATCAATCCAAATGTTTTACACATAATTTTTAATTATTCCTTATAAAAATAAAGTTATTTAAAAAGACAGAAAATTGATTTGATTGTTGCGTGAAAAGAGATTATGAAATTATCATAGTATCTGATTCGGCATTACTACCCTGTTTATCAATGGTAATTACATTATATTCCAGCTGCCCGATATCTTCAATATTGTCAATTATTTCGAAAGGCACAGGGCTAATTTGCGGTTGATGCATAACCTCTCCTATTACAGAGTTGTTTCTTACAATTTGATACTTATCTATAGGATAATTTCCAGCATAGGCTGTGTTCCAAGTTATTTTTATCTTATTGTTTCCAATTT
The DNA here is from genome assembly GCA_964392505.1 of uncultured Bacteroidales bacterium. GTDB lineage: Bacteria > Bacteroidota > Bacteroidia > Bacteroidales > UBA10428 > UBA10428. The sequence goes on along the minus strand of CAYMQP010000080.1, from coordinate 1,775 downwards.
CTGTTACCTGAATATTCGTAGGTGCAGTAAGTCCTCCTTTATCGAGCTGAAAATAATTGGTTTTTCCTTCTTTTATATGTTTCGTAATGATTTCCACCTCGGATCTATCTCCCTCACTCATTTCATCAGTGCCAATCTGAGCTGCCTGGATATTCTGACTTAACTGGCATTGAGCCGGGTCGTCCGATATCTGGCCAATACCAATGATAGCTGTGCTGATTCCGGGAGTTGTTAGCGTATATTGTAATAATGGTTTATAGGGAACTTCGTTGCTTCCAACCTGACGTACAACATCGGAAGGTTGCCCCGACCAGTGAGCTCCTTTGGTATACATAGCTCCATCGGCAAATACTTTCATACCTATAATTCCCATGTTTTTAGCAGTAGCAACAGGTATTACATTATGTTGCATATTAAAATTCAGTTTATCATTCGAGTTAATGGCTACAAGCATTCCATCCAGAATATTGTCGTTATCGCGACGAATCATATCCATCATAACACCGGCATTGTAATGGCCTGAAAAACCTATGTGACGAATCAGCTTTTCTTGCCTGTGATTTAGCCCGGTAAGATTAGTTCCATCTCTATAATCGCGTAAAGCAGCCAGAGCGCCAATATGTTTGGCTTTATCATCGGTATCTTCCAAACCTTCATAAACAGCATCTACATCAACGGTATTTGTGACGCTATGAATTAAGATCATATCGAGATAGGCTCCAACAGGGTAATTACCTTTGCCATCGCCAAACAGCTGCGATAAACTTCGCTTTAGATCATCAACCGTATGTGAACCCAATTGACCGTTTGTCCAATTATTAAGCCCATCAGCCTGCCACCCTCCCTTCGCAAATCGCAAATGGGTTTTTGAGGTAAGAAAAAAGGATCGTCGCAGCGATTCGTTATAACCTACATTACCCGGTATCAATCCAAGTATTTTAAAAGCTTTATTATAATTCAACTGGCTGGGCCCGTATAAATTCGAAGTATCGAAATAATTTACTCCTTTATTAAAAGCTTTGAGGATGATAGCAATCGGATCAACATCGGGAGGTGTCCATTGAATACTAGCCTGTCCGCCCAAACCAAAAGTGGTTACTTCTTGATTTAAACGTCCGAAGCTGCGTTTTAGCAATCGCGGTCTAAGAGAGCACCTGTGAAACGATGGTATCAGACTGGTTCCGACGGTTGCAACAGCCGAGGTTTTTATAAAGCTCCTGCGGCTTATATTTCTGGTGAGTTTTGTTTTCATGGCTAATTACTTTCTGGTAGTCTAAAGTTACAATATCAACCTATACAATCTAGTTATATTTCAATTAATTTTCTTTGATAGAAAAGCCAAAATAATGATCAAAATTGACTGTATCAGGATTAAATATTCATATCACCAGTATTATTGATTATTCTATCTTTGTATCTTTTACAGGGAGGAAGATAAAGATATGGAGAAAGATAAACTTATTCTTGTTACTAACGACGATGGCGTAAGTGCAAAGGGATTATCGGCATTAGTCAAGGCGGTTGATTCGTTAGGTGAAGTTATTATTGTAGCACCATCGGAATCCCAATCGGGAATGTCGCAGGCCATTACTGTTAAACATCCTTTAAGGATCCGTAAAGAGCAATTAAATGGTTGTACAAGCTATACAGTTAACGGAACTCCGACAGATTGTGTAAAGCTGGCATTTAACCGGCTCTTACCACGAAGGCCCGATCTGCTTGTTTCAGGGATAAATCATGGTTCGAACAGTTCCACCAGTGTACTGTATTCGGGT
>CAYMQP010000079.1:0-13939 GCA_964392505.1 uncultured Bacteroidales bacterium | reverse complement strand
GGAGAACGATTTAAAGATCAAGAGGAAATCCATTGTAACGCCCAGATGGGTGCTTCGCTGCTGCAAAAGATTTGTATTATTGACGATGAAGGCATTAAGCTGCTGAAAAATGCCATGGAACGCCTGGGATTATCGGCACGCGCATACGACCGTATACTCAAAGTATCGCGTACCATTGCCGATATGGAAGGCATCGAAAAAATAGAACCGGCGCACCTGGCCGAAGCTATTCAGTATCGAAGTCTCGACAGGGAAAGCTGGGCAGGATAGGTTCAGTTTGTTTGTTTGTTTGTTTTGAGTCAGCCTCATAACTATTTATTCCAAAGAGCTCTAAGTTTAAATGGTGCAAGTTAGAAACTTGTGCCTTGCTTCCTTTAAAGATTAATTGCCTAAATAGAGGTAATTCTTTATTTATAGAATATAATATATCATCTAATATTTTTTATGTCCTCAAGCCGGACGGGCTCTTACTTTTTCCTTTGATGAAAAAGTAAGTAAAAAATCAAGATTAGCCCAAATCGCACTAGCGTACCCTCCGATTGAGGATGTAACCTCTGTGACTCTTTTCATTCTGAATAATGACCGGGCCACTGCAGGCTAATCGGGCCTGCGCTCCTGACGATTATGTATGGTAGATAAAATGAACACAGATAGTATTTAAAGACCGTCTATAAAAAAATTCGTCGAATTTGAGCATGGCTTTCAGGAGAGAAGGCACTAGGAGAAGTCTTGTTTGAGGGCGTCGCCGTCGGCAAGCCTTGCTCCTACGTCGTAACCGGTTTCGGTGCAGGCACATAGCGGCCGATGGAGGAGGAACGACGACCGAGTTTGACTTCGCAAGGAGAAAGTCGTGCGTAAAATTCAAGGATTTTTTTATGAACGGAGATCTTTTTTATTTCCTTTTTTGTATGGATGACAAAAAAGGAAATCGAACTGTTTGGGAACAGTTCGAAAAAAGGGCTCATGGGTGGGAAAATTAAAAGTAATATACCAGTAAATAGATAATTACTCTTAATAAGGCGTAAGTCATTTTGTAGCAGGTAAGTATATGACTTTTGCCGTAGTTATAAATTTCAATGTGGCAAGGAAAACACAAGTTATAAACTTGCGCCATTAAGTATTTTCCATGCGTAGTCCTATTCTTTTTTAATGCATCTTTTCAGTGTTATTGTCTATTTAATTGTCATACAATAAAACAAACCATGACACTTAATCTATATTCGGTATTTACCGTGATCAACCTCTTTATGGTACTGGTACTCATATTCTATTTTGCTTTCAGCAGGCGGGGCAACGGAGCGGCAAACAAAATACTCTCCTTTTTATTGTTGCTTTTCCTGCTACAGATTATCAAATCGTTTACAACCAGCAATTATGCATTCCACCTTTTCATGGATTATCATCGTTTCATATATCCTCTCCAGCAGTCGGCCTTACTCATCGGTCCTGTATTACTGCTCTATATACAGCTTTCCGTAACGCCGGGAAAGAAATTCCGGTTTGTTCACCTGCTCCATACACTGCCTTTTATTGCCTTTGTTATATATGGCCTATTTCTGATGTCCAACTATGAGCCTTTCATTATCTGGGGTCCTCATGCCCTCCATAAAAAAACGGTATTTATCGTTCTGTGCCACAACCTTGTTTATATATTCTTCATGGTCGGATACACCATCCGGGAAAAGGTCCGGTGGCCCTCTATTTTGAATGAAATCCGTGCATCGACGGTGTACGGGTGGTTACAGTTTTTTATATTCAGTTTTATATTACTGTGGGTGGTTAATCTGTACATTTTTGCTTCTCTGAGAGTTACCAATAAAACCAGTTGGTGTGCTTTTACCAACAGCATTTATGCATTGGCATTGTTTCTTTTTATGGTATCCATATTACTCATTATTCTCTTCAAGCCGGATATATATTTCAGAAGAGAAAAATATGCTGCCAATGGAATGAGTGACACCGAGAAGGAACTGGGCAACCGTCTCCTTAGAAAGTATATGCTTCAAAAGAAGCCTTATCTCGATCCGGATATAAGTCTGGAGAAAATGGCATACGAACTGAACATGAGCTGCAGGCATCTGTCACAGCTTATCAACGAATCGTACCATAGCAATTTCCGCACGTTTATTAACGCATACCGTATCAGGGAGAGCAAGAATCGTCTGGTCGATCCTGAGCATGCCGAAAAAACCGTTCTTGAAATCTTGTATGAAACAGGATTTAATTCGAAATCGGTATTTAATGAAGTCTTTAAAAAACAAACGGGTTTATCGCCGGTGGCCTATCGTAAAAAATTCCTGCCGGAGGATACTTATCAGAAAGCATGGAGTTGAAAAATGCGTCCTGAAACGTGTTTCCGGTCGACCGGAGCCGATATTATTGATATGTTTGATCGTAATTCTATGTTTCACATAATATTACCTATATGAAAAAAATACATATTCTTTTATTGTGTATAACCGGATCTGTTATGCTTTTAAATATGCAGGTTGTTATAGGACAGGACAGCGTTAGTGCATGGTTTATCGGCAGCCACGGATATCTGCTTGAATCTCCCGATAAAAAGGTAGCTCTCGATGCCCTTATCTATTGGGAAGGAAATAACTGGGGATATATTTGTCCGCCTTACGAGGTCAATCAGAAAATGGAAGCAGCAGCACCTCCGTTCGATTCGATCGATCTGATACTTATTGGTCACGCACATAGTGACCACTATAATCCCGAAACCGTTGAGCGCTCGATGCTGAAGAATCCTGATGCCAGGCTGGTTACCACTCCCGGTGTTCGAAATGCTATTGCTTCGAGTGTCGACAGTTTTTCCTATTACAGCGATCGTATATGGGCCCCCGATGTGCCGTTTAATCACTCGATCGATTCCGTAATCAGCGATATTCCGATAACGATAAGTTGTATTCCACATGGATCGGAAAATATGGATCTGTTTATTTTTTCATTTGTAGTAAACAATCTTCGTTTTCTTCATCTCAACAGCTGGAATTCACTTACCACAGCCGATTATGATACAATGGGATTTAATCGGGAGCGAGCCGATGTAGGATTTATCTGTTATGATTATATTATGAATCAAACCAAGCTGGATAAATTCATAAATAACATACATCCCGTATTCACAACTATTAGTCATGTCGACGGGGCTACCCCTGAAAAGTTGAATAGCATTGAAGAAGTTATTGCCACACTCAAAGATGAGTATCCCATGAACATGCTCTCGTCACCGATGGAGCAGCTGCTGTATATCAAATCGGCCGATACCGTTTTGGTGGATACATTGAATTGGGCTCCCATATTTAACCAGGAGATTGAAGATCTGGATGCGGTTGTGGATGTTCCTTTCAGTATGACACTGCCGCCGGATATTGCTTATGATCCCGAAGGGGGACCGGTAGCGTATACCCTTACCAGAACAAGTGGTGAATTGCCTGCATGGCTTTCATTTGATGAGGAAACCCTTGAAATATCCGGTACCCCGGAAGAAAGCGGAAATATTTCGTTGAAATTCATTGCTACAGACACACTGCTGGCTGCACGCTACCAGGTTTTCAGGATTTATATGACCAGTCCGGATGCATTGAAAGAGAATAACTCCGGGGTGCTGAAAATTTATCCTATACCGGCACGCGATAAAATAACTATTTCGTTTGGTGAAGTACCGGGTAAAAAGGTATTTATTGAACTATACGACATTCAGGGAGAGCTGGTACTATCAGATACTTTACAGAATGCTAATGTTGCAACTATTGATTTAACAAACCATTCAAAAGGAGTATACCTTTTACGACTGATTACTGACAGCGAAATAATCTGTAAGACAGTTTACCTTGTATGATGTTGGACTTATCGGGCAAAGTGTTGTTAAAACCTAAAGCTGGCGCGCGTTATAAACGCGCGCCTTGCCTCCTTTAAAGTTACAATCTTACCGATTTACTCTTCACTAATTTCCTTCCCTGATTCGTGATAGTGAATAATTTTCCATCCGGTTTGTTCCTTTTTCCAAATTAACGTAATAAGTACTTTAACTTTGATCTTCTCCCCGCTCTTTGTCAGATTATCTACATCCAGCACACTTGTAACAAGGCCCAGGTCGGGTGAAAGTAGCGTTACTTTTTTTTCGAGGAATTGAGCACTCCTGCTTTCTAAACGCGACCATGCATGTGCAACCGAATCTATCCAGGTATTTAGCGAAGTATACGTTTCATCCCAACAATAAACCGAAATAAACTCATCCTCGCTATAATACTCAGAAAAAGCATCGATGTTTAAATCAACGGCAGCAGCATTACAACTATCAAACTGATTTTCGACCTCAGCCTGAATAGCTGTTTTCTGCTCTTCGGTTAGCTCGGCACTTTGCTTACAGGAAACTCCGAATAGTAAAACGCAAACGATTAATAGAAATGATTTTTTCATGACTTAGGGTTTAGGTTAGTAATTAATGGTTAAAATTATATGGTATTAGTCACAATCATACCGGCACTCCATCTCCATTTTCCATCCACTCTTTGGTATACTTCAAAGCGTTTTTGTTCAAAGGTATCTGTGCTACCATTCTCATACTCTTCCGCATATAATGCATAAAACCAAATAAACGCTACATCATTAAATACTTTTATGCTTAACGGATTTACATTTATCCAGAAATACTTTACAACATCCTTTGTAAGAAGATTAAAGTTCTTTTCAGTGTCTTCCAAGCTCCAAAGTCCTCCATCCTCTGCCAACCACGCCTGCCAATCATCTGTTGGATTAGCTACTTCAAGCCAGATAGAAAAGTCTTTTTTATTAACAGCATCCTGCCATGCTGACCAGCCTGTTTTTACCCTTTCAAGAATAAGTTGCTCTTCAGGAGTCCAGTTCTGAGCAAAAATGCCAAAGGGCATTAAAACAATAAATACAATGATTAATTTCTTCATGACTTAGGGTTTTGGTTAATATTATAGTTTACCAGTAGTATGTATAATAAATGTACAATATGAAACAGGGGAGGTCAAGTATTTTGGAGAATAAATTCATATACAGCTAATTAGCTGTGATCAGACCTTATCATTTTTCATCAGATATTGCCTTACATGGCATAAGTTTACTTGATAGCCAGGCAGGTTTGTCTGACTGGCCAGGCAGGTTTACGCTGTGTTGGGGTTTTATCTAAAAAATCAATCTTTAACACAACGAACAGAGAATCCTTGCTCCTTAAGGTCGAAGTACCCGGTTGCACTGCTAAAATTATAATCAATAAGCCAGCGCCAGGCATTATCGGTATCGTTCTCTGTAGCATTCCACCAGAAACCGTCGAGGTTAAGGTTTCCGAACGTTCCGTTATTATGTCGTCTTCCCCCCGGAAGGGCGGTAAAACCGGTTTCGTTGGTTGCTCCGGCATTTGGGGTGCTCCAATGCGTTGTTCCGGTTTCTTTAAGTTTGCCTCCGGCAATGGCAGTGCCCCCAAGATAATCGGTTAATTCCGTCCTTTCTGCATCGCTGGGTAAATGCCATCCGGAAGGACAAACACCCTGCACTCCGCTGGGATTTTCATTGCTGCCTGATTCTCCGTTCATAGCTGCCGGCCAGTTATAAAGCACACCGTAGGTATTGTAATTGACCGTTGCTTTGGCATCATTTACATTAGTTCCATCATATCCTTGTACATAATAATAGGGAGTTGTGGATGAACCTGTACTGCTGCCAACCACACTTGGCAGATATTTCAGGTTTTCAGCCATCCATATCTGGTTGCCAATTTTAACAACGGTATAATTATTCCCATCTCTTGCATCAATAAAACCATAGGTTACAATTTCCAAATCCTCAATTCTTTCCAGCAAAGCATCGACATAAACTTTGGTAACTGCATCTTGCGGGTTTACCGGGTCGGCCAGGTCAGTTATGTTTGCATTGCCTGCCGAGTTATTTTGACTTATTACATCGCTTAATGTCTGGGTTTCGGTATAACTATCCAGTTTATCGTTCCAGTTGGTGGTATCGGTTGCCGTAATTCCCGCCGCTACAGATGTACTATACACAGGATCGGTTTCGATTATTGTTCCGGAAATTGTTTCGGCAGTTTTGGCATATAATGCATAAGGCACGCTTAACAACTGACTGGTTCCGGTAATGGTATAATCCGTGCCGCCCGCCGGATCGGTTTCAATTTTAATGAAAAAAGGGCCGTCTGTCCAGTCGATGGCTGCAAAATCGCCGCTTACCATAGTGCCGTCGCCAATTTCAATACTTACCAGCCCATTGACATTGGTAACGGGTGTGTGGGTTTCCACATAAACAGCCGTTCCGCTTGCCGAGCCCTGCAAAATGTTTATTTGCATGCCCACGGATTGGTTTGTTACCAACTGGTCGCTGCTATTACGGATTACTGCCTGATAGCTCATTTTTTCAGGTGATTGAGCAAAGACCGTTACAAGTGAAAAGGTACAGGCTAAAAGTACCATTATCGTTTTTAATACCAGATTTCTCATATTTTTTAGTTTTAATCGAGGTTACAATATTTTAATAATTCTATAAATGATTTTTCAGATTTCCAGTAAAAGATTACAGGTATTTTGATAATCTCCCGATTGCCACACTTTCACCTTTTCACTACCTTAAATGTTATTATCTCTTTGTTTTCCTGAATCACTTTTACAAAATATGTTGCCGGAACAAAACCGTTCATGTTTATTTGGGTCTGGTTGCCGGTAATTTTTTCACTTTGTAAAAGCTTACCTTGCATGTCATAGAGATGAAAGGTTAAAGTTAAAAGTTCAGAGTTTGATATTTCCAGGATCAGATTATCGGTTGCGGGATTGGGATATGCCGTTACCGAAAGGTTTATGCCTTCGATCTTTTCATTTGCCGATACCACTGAAATTTCGTAAGGTTGTTGTACGCCCTCTGCCACCGAACCGGCGGTGCCGGTATGTGTTTTGTAAACAACCTGCCCTGCGGAATAGCTTACCGAGCCTCCACTGCCCGATGCATTTCCGCCTGTGGCGGAGAGGGTTTCCTGTGCCCCGACAGAAGAAAAAGAAAAGGTAAAAGCATAAAGTGCGGCGAAGAGAATACTTTTAGCATTCAACTTTCTGCTTTCTTCCTGCTGTGTCTGTCTCATAGTTGATTTCCGTATCATAGGTTAATATTCAATTTTATTTACCCTTTTAAACTTTCATTGCACGGTTTGTTTTTACTTCAGCGTACACCGATCGAGTAAAGAAAGATACGGAAAATTTTCTTACTCCTCTACATGATGCAGATCCCCCAAATGGTACAGGTCTTTGACTTGTGCCGTAATTATTTGTTTCAAAGAGATTAAAAGTTAAATGGTACAATATATAAACTTGCTCCATGCGTGAGGAGTACGATAATTCGCATGAAGTATTAGAAACTACTAAGATTCATTCCGTGGGCGGATTACTTAATAGTCACCAAGGGATTATAACTCAGCGACCATTGCGTTCACCACACTATACAACATCCTATGTAGCTATTATTTAAAATGTGGTGGAAATAATTCACCTAACATATTAATTTTCACAATAGAAACAAAAATTCTAATACTTAGAAATCAATATTTCTGTGATTGGAAATGATTACATCAATCAATATTAGTTCCACTGCCTTGTTCCATTCAAGAATGTATGTTGGACAAAAAATTATTTAAACCTTCAGTGGTATAAAGTACTTAACCAGTAAGGAAATAGAACCAAAAATCAGGAAGATGTCAAGATATACTGAAAGTTTAAATGCCCCGAAAAGACCATAAAACAGTCCAAATACAATGAAGGTTAGCGTAAGCGATTGCGAACCTAATCCGTTATATAATAACAAGAAACCGATAAGTATTGATAAAGTTGGACAGGGAATGAGTCCAACTGGAGATGCATATAAATATTTTAAAATTGAGTTTGCATTAATAAAATGTGGGTAGATAAGTCCAAAAACTATCATTAATATACCTATTATCATAAAAGGAACTTGAGATACGTTTACTGGCTCATCTGATGCTTTTAATGCAAAAATTAAAATCAAAATTGTCATCAAAGAAAAAAGCACCCCATTAAATGGATTTCCCGTTAACCATGCAAATGCAGCCACAGAAAGTATAGGAATACAGATTAATATCCCCATTAATTTATTGGAAGGTTGCCACTTAAAAATTAATGCTACCAATATTAAATAAAAGAGAGCATGCCAAATAATGGCAAATGTTGAATAATCATTTACAATTGTTTGAAGTCCATTGATAATTTCTTCTGTCTTGGGCATTTTACCAAAATTTTAAAAGTTAATATAATTTCTAATCTTTAAAGTTAGAGAATTGGCTGAAAATGCTGATAAATTTCTCTTACTTGCTATTTTGTATTGAATTTATTTCAACAGTCAAATGTGCAATTTTATCGATATTTTTTAACCTGCCCTTATATTCATCTATTGAATCTGGACTTACAGAAAAAATACTTAAAATGCATGCAATTTTATTTTGAGCAACTCTCATTATATGTAAATCAGTGATTTTGCTTTTACCGTCTGACTCAATTATTCTTTTTATTTCTTCTTCTATATTTACTTCTTTTACCCTGTCAAGCAAGATTCCCGATGTATTTCTTAGAAGGAAAAATGTCCATCTGAATATCAAGATTGATCCAATAATTCCCATGAAAGGATCAAGCCAATTCCAATGAAAATACTTTGCACCTAATAATGCTACAATTGCCAAGACAGAAGTCAGTGCATCTGCAAGTACATGAAGATATGCAGAACGCATATTCAAATCCGAGTGATAATGTTGATGATTGTTCTTGCGGTTATGATTATGAACATCAGGGTGGTCGTGTTTGTCTTGAAGAATAAAAGCACATATTCCATTAATTAACAATCCTATTGCTGCCACTATTAAAGCATAATCATAACTTATTTTAACTTGTACAAAAAATCTTTCAATTGAAATTCCCAGTACAAATAAACCAACCACACCTAAAAGAATCGAACTTGTGTAAGCACCCAAAACTTCAATTTTCCAAGTACCAAAAGTGTATTTTTTATCATGGGCATATTTGCGAGCCAATATATATGCAATAAAAGAAATTCCTAAAGCAGTGGCATGTGTACCCATATGCCAACCATCAGCAAACAAAGCCATTGAGTTAAAAATCCACCCTGCAAGTATTTCGACTATCATTGTAATCAGGGTAATAATGAATACAGTTTTTGTTTTACTTTCAGATGATTTTTCCCCTTGATGAAAAAGATGAGTATGCTGAAAGTTTTCTTCCTTATGGTAATTCATATAATTTATCGACTTGGTCATTTTATTATAATAAAAATAAAAGAATTACCTTATTGTTATTGGATATGTGAGTTTTAAGAATCCAATGTATTTGTTCTGGAATATTCCATCAGTGTCCAAGTACTCTATATGATTAACTATAAAGTACATATAACCAAATGGGGGTTTAAATCGCCAGCCAAATAAACCATAGATATATATTTTATCGATAGAAGTATTATTCTGGCAAATCAATTTTATCCATAGATTATTTGTGAAATTATATGTTGCAGATATACTGTTTATAAAAGTAGTTTTATAGGTATCTGTTTCCGGATTAAATTGAATATATCGTGGTTTCAATTCAATAGCAAGCTTGTTTAATACTTTTAACTGCAAACCAGACTCGACAGAAAAATAATCAGAACCAAAACTGCGACCTGTTGTGAAATTTAATATTGCATTGTTATATGCTTCTGTATTGTAACCCAACGTTGCAGAATAATAATAATTATAATAATCTTTGCTATCAGAGACCAGATATCTATATTCATTATTATACTTTAGATCAATATTGAACTTGTTTGTGAAGTAAAATTGCACAGTTTCATTAATGTTCCAACTCCTGAATTTTGTAAAATCATCGTTCCAGTATATATTGTTTGCCGTGCCAACATTGATATACTTAAAAATTGAATTCTTCATCCACCATTTATAGGATAAGTCAGAATCAAATTCGTTCCGATTATCATCATTTATATATCCAGTTTGATTAAAAATATCTTTCAATCCATTGCCTTCAGTATAAGAATACCTTATATGCCAGTGGAAAAAGTTATTTTCTGCAGCAAATCTCACATAACCAGCATTACGCAGATTATTCCAATTTTCAATTGCTGCCATATATTGACCTGTAAGTTTCCAAAGAGTCCCCAGATTTAGCACGTAATCGGCGCTTAATGTTGAAAAAGTTTTATTCCCTAATAATTTATCAGTTGCCGTAAAACCAAGACTTGATGATTTTAAAACATCCCTCTTTAACCTGAATACAGTATACATAGGTTTATGACCTGATGAATCGATGGAATTTTTATCAAATGAATTAATAAAATTGATATTGGTCTTACCTGTTTTTCCAGTCAGTTTTATTGCTCCTGCTATATCTCCAATTCGCCTTGAATAGAATGTTTTAAGTCGTGTCTGGTACATTTCATTTCCTTCCTGAAAGAATACTCTTTTTTCAGGATATTGTATCTCATATTTTGTAAGGTCAATTACATCCTCATCTGCTTCAACGGTGGCAAAATCTGGATTTACAGTTATGTTTGAGGTCAGAGTGGATGTTATTTGCCAGAGTAAATCTCCGCCAATTTGGCTTTCAAATATATATTTACCCCAATCGGCATTTGTGGTAGTTACTTTTCCCATACCATACGGAATAAAAGAGATTGTATTTTTCGTTACCTGAGGATTAATTTTTATTAATTGTCCTGATGATGATATTTTGTATTCTTCATAGACTCTTTGTGACCAGTAAGAGATTTCCGACTGTTCCCGAATCACTCTTCTGAAGTTTATTTGCCAATTTGTCTGGTTTCTCTTAAATTTTATACTCTTAAAAGGAATCTCTATTTCAGCAAACCAACCCCAGTCGTATATTTTTGCGTTACTTTCCCATTGCGTATCCCAGTTATAATCAATTGTGCGACCATCATCAATGATACGGAAATCAGTCTGAGTCCCTAATGGATTAGTTGCAAAACAATAACCATTTCTGTTGTCAATGAAAGTCCCAAGCAGAATGAAAATACCATCATCGCTTTGTGCAAACTTATCACGTACTTGAATTTTCCCTGTTACTTGTGCATTTTGGAAACAGGCAATGCCAAAATAAATTGCTGTTTCATTTTGCAAAACAATTATTTTCGTTGGTGATAAGGATGTATCCCCATTTTGTGGTTCAAGTTGAATAAAATTATAACTACTCAATAGAGAATCAATATCATCGTATCTCCCATCAATTACTGGCAGTGTTTTTACTGAATACACTTCAATAGTGCGTTGTCCATAAACTGCAAAGAAAACAAATGGAAGGATTAATACGGATATTGTTTTTTTTGGGTTAGCGTGAAATATCATTTTGATTTCTATCTAATCAAGACCAAAGTAGTTATTATTTGGGTCTTTTGATAAATTTTAAAAAGACTATCAAGGTACAACGAGTTCTCTTTAACATTTTTAATATTTCGATGAGAAGAAATTATATTTCTTAATAAATTCTAAATATTGAAAAATAGTATTTTGTGTTTATATGTTTTATGTGTGGGGCTACTTAGTATACTGCATATCAACAACATACCCCAAATGGTGCAGGTCATTAACTTGTGCCGCAACTATTTATTTCAAAGAAAACTAAGGTTAAATGGCACAAGTTACAAACCTATGCTTTGTGGGGAGTGAAGTCGGCTAATATTTTTATTTACAATATGAACGGGACGCAACTTAAAAGTTATGATTTCATCTTAACAATAATGGAAACATCACAATTAATGCAGGTGAGTTAAGTGCAGGTATGTATATGTACCCTCTGATTACCGACAGGAAGGTAATTGATACGAAAAGGATGATTTTAACGGATTAAATTTATTGAAATGAAAACATTATTATTTATAGTTTCTTTTACTTTACTCATGATTGAATGTGAAAATAGCGATACTTCAAGTTTAAGGATTAATAATGAAGATATTATCGGAGAATGGGTAAATTCTGTCTTAGATAGTGATACCTTATTTATTTCTGATTCTATCATTATTAGGATAGATATTACGACAATGTTACCGAAACACAGTTACTCATATTGTATAATTGGTGACAGTATTCTTTTAGAGTATACTGGAGAATATTATATATACGCCTTGCCTTCACTATTTAAGATTACTCTTGATAATAACAAATCTATTCTTATAATAGATGGTTTTTCGACTTATTTCCCGAAATATCCGGGTGATGAATTTAAGAAGTTATCATCTGAAAATTAACTAGATCATATATAAAAATTATTATTCATCCTTATCCATCTTTTATAGATTCAACAGATAAATGCTCAGATCACAACTAATGGTATATTGAGGAGTAGTAAGGATTATTCTTTAAGTGATTACAATATGATACCCTGAAGCAGGTGCGCGTTTAAAAAAATACCGTTTTTTACTTTCGGTATCGCGTCATTTCCAACGGGACGTCATTTTTTTTAACGGGACGGCTTTTTTAACCTACGGGAAGGGTATTTTATCTTACGGGACAGGATAAAATCGAACGGGAAGCTGATTTTGTCTAACAGTTTGTGAATTTTTTTAACAGGACGGCTTTTTAACTAACGGGAAGGGAGTTTGACCTAACAGGACATGATAAAATCGAACGGGAGGCCGATTTTTTCTAATAGTTTACGGATTTTTTCAATGGGACGGCTTTTTTAACTGATGGGAACAGTATTTAGCCTTATGGGAAAGGTATTTGACCCTATGGGATATGATAAAATCTAATGGGAAGCCGATTCTTTCTAATAGTTTACGGATTTTTCTTATCAGGACAATAATTTTTCGTACGGGACGGCATTTTTTACCCCACCGCTAGGCGAAGTCTCCAGACTTCGTATTAGCTAAAATGTAGTCTATGACTACCACTGCGGAGCCCCCAAATGGCGCAAGTCTTTGACTTGTGCCGTAATTATTTTTTTCAAAGTGGCCTAAGCTTGAATGGTATAAGTCGCAAGTGCGAATTTATTCAACAATATCATCTAGGATCGCTTCAAAAAATATTTTCAATATCTGGCCTTAGTACCCCACTCCTATACATACAGTATAATAAATTAAAATATTCATCATTTGTGAGTTTACCTTTAACCTCTATACCACTCTCATTATATTTTGCTGTAAATGATTTAATTTTTTCTTTAAAAACATTCGAGCGAAATAGAACAAATGTATTTTGAACAAAGGAAAAACCATTTTCACAAATTACATCACCTGATGGGAAATAATAACCGTGTGTATGGTGTTGTTGAATACATCCTTTTTTAATGTTCGATTGATCAATGTATTGTTTAGAAGTTGGAAGAGTAACAATAATTGTTTCACTTTGTAAATTTTCAAGAATTATTAAGTATTTTGGTTTAATCTTTCTGCTTAATAATTGATACTCCTTAATATATAAAATATTTCCTCTATCAAACATTATAAACTTAGAACTGTACTTCTTTTAGATCCTTTAACTCAGCTTGAAGAGTTAAGGCTTCTTTTGCTGATTCATATGCCATTAATTTCAACGGATCATCTTTGATAAGTTCAGTAAAATCTATGCAAAATGGACTTGTATTGTCCTCATCGCTAAATTTTTCTTCTAAGTTATATTCTTGAACTACTTTATCCCATAGACTACCCTTCTTATGAGTATAGTCTACCAATTCTTCACTTGTTTTTCCCCCATAATCTCTAATAATCCTATCAAATAGATCAATTTCATATTTTGAAAATTCAGTATTTTCGAATTTCTTAATAGGATCAAGTATTATCCCATATTCATTCTCCTCAAACTTAATTTTATCTATCAAATCTTTTCTATCATAAAATTTGATTTCATCAAATACATACTTTGCTACAGGTCCTCGTC
>CAYMQP010000078.1:0-14095 GCA_964392505.1 uncultured Bacteroidales bacterium | reverse complement strand
GGGTTTGAGAGCCGGACAGATAATTAAAATACCTTTCGCAACTGAATTTTTGGGAAGAACCGATATTATACCTGATTCCATGTTTCTTGTGACTTCATTACCCGGATTGAGAAAATATCAGTGCGATTCGATTGCAAGTTTAAAACGCATGCGCCCTGCTATAAAGGTAGCATTGTTATTACCATTTTATGCTGATAAGAGTCTGTATACCGATACTATTTCTCTAACCGATACACTTGCAGGCGCTGAGAAAGTAAAGCCGAAACGGTTAAAAGGCCGCGCTGCGGCAGAATTTTATGAAGGTATGCTGTTGGCACTCGATTCGCTAAAAAAAACCGGTCATAGTGTAAGCTTGTTTGTTTATGATACAGAAGCTGATACAAATAAAGTAAAAACAATTCTTAAGGATCTGGATATTATTGAACCTGATCTTATAATAGGGCCATTTGCCCCAAAAAATGTCGAAATTGTTTCGTTGTATTCGTTTGAAAGAAAAATACCCTATGTTCCTCCACTATTATACAACGATTCTAATCTGATAAGAAATCCATTTCTATTTAAGGTAATTCCTAACGATTTAATTCTTTATAACGAATACATAAAATACTTGAATACACTGCATAATGAGAATATCATTTTTCTTTCGAGGAATAATCTGAAATATAAAAAAGAAGCAGAATTGTTCAAAAATATGCTACTGGCTCAGTTAAAGCTTCAGCCTAATTTTGACTCAATAAAATTTAAGGAAATCTATATCGATGATACACTTCAGATCCATTTAGCGAATGCACTTGATAGTATCAGTAACCATATAATAGTATTTTCAGAATATGAACCGGATGTAATAAATGCTCTTGCACGGCTGCATTTTCTGCTTCGCGATTATCCTATAAAAGTATACGGTTTTCCGGCCTGGCAAAAATTCGATAATTTAAGAATCGATGTCGTTCATGAATTGCAAGTTACTCTTTACACTCCTTTTTATATTGATTATACCGATGATAATGTGAGAGCATTTGTTCAAAAGTGCCGTGCAAGGCTTCATTACGAACCTTATAAAACTACTAGTACAGGAAATGGTATAAATTATTCGTACCTCGGATACGATATGACCATGTACTTTATACAGACCGCTAATATGTACGAGAAAAACCTTTGTAATTGTATCGAATATTATGACAGTAAACTTTTATTGGCCAATTATTGCTTCAGGCGAATGAGTTCTCAGGAAGGTTTTATGAATATAAGTATAAATTTTATAACATATCAGAAAGACTATACCGTTACCAAAACCCAAACATTTAAATGGGATTAGATAAGCTAATCTGGAAATTAGTATTTCGAAGAAATCAGATCAATTGGTAGTGATAGAGAAGAATTATCAGTATAAATAGAAATCCTACAACTCCTAAAGAATACAATGCGGCTCGGTATTGTTTTTGTTTTTTGTTTACTATATAGCATGTTTCAGCCAGCTTATCCAATCGCTTAATTAATCGTTCTAAACCCGATTTACTTTTAAGTATATAATCAAAAGCGCCTGCTTTAATTGAAGATATGGCTACATTAATATCAGAACATGATGAAAGAAATAAAAAGCGGGAGTGTGGATATTTTGATGCACGGTGCTTTCGTATTAAATCCAAACCCTTCATTTTATTTCTCCCTAACAAATGTTCGAGAATAATAATATCAGGTTGTACTTTAAAATTGAGTAGTTCTTCACAACTGGCCGAACAGGTGATGTTATTATAACCTAGGCCATGCAGCATTCCCATAACGACCTTATTGTAAGAAGTATTATTATCGATAAGATGTATATGTAACTGTGATCTGGATTTCACATTAATGTTCCTTTTGAATATTCATTCAAAAATAATAGTCTAAATTCCTGTGAAGAAAAAATCAGGTTGGTATTTGATTAATGAATCGTATATAAGCATCAACGTCGAATTTTCGTTTGCAGCCGTTATAATTCATATACCGGATTTTCCCAAATACAGGTCTCTCGGCCCAGGGTCTGTCGTGAATTCCGGCTATCGACCACAAACATCCTGTATATCCGTTTGGATCGCGACCATCAAGGCTGTATTTGTCATTTAACTTAATAGCAATATCAAGTGCAGTGGCTGGATCGATTGTCCATTCGAGAATTTTCTTGGCCCAATACATACGCAAATAACCATGCATTTTACCGGTTTTTTTCATTTCATTTTGTGCTGCATTCCATAAATTATCATGAGTACCAGCATTCTCAAAATCCTCCAGGCTATATATAAATTCCCTTTTATCTTTTTTATGTTCTTCAAGCGTTTGTTTGGCCCATTTTCTGGCACCGGATAAATTATCGTAATTCGGATTATAGTGGCAGAAATTATCCGATAATTCTTTCCTTACAATTAATTCTTCAAGAAAAGCGACTGTATTCTCATCATCTTTAAATTTTTCCAGTACTTCCTGAGCAATGCGTTGGGATGAAATATGCCCGAAATGCAGATAGGCAGACAATCCCGATAATCCATCGTGGGTCGGATCATTTTTAAAAGCATTATAATTTGGAAGTTTTACATGAATAAACTCATTCAGTAGTGATAGTGCTGCATGGCTTCCTGGATTATTTGTCAGAGGTGTTACGGAGTCACTATTTGATATGCTATTAGTTAATGATTTCCAGTCGGTTCGAACACTTTTGAAAGGATTATTTTTTTGCTCGCACAATTCAGGGAAACTGGTTAGAAATTCATGTAATAATTTTTTGATCTTCGGCCTTAGGGTATAGGCTCCATATTCTTCTTTCTGTGATGCTATCCAGCATGGAACTATATTATGTGTATCGACTTCATAAAAAGGAACTTTCAATTGGGAGACAACTTTTTTTTTCCATTCCCGCTTTACACGTAAAGGATCAAAATCAGTTATCAGGCATCCAATCTGGAGTTCGGTAACTATTTTTAATATCTCCTCTGCCGGTTCTCCAGCTCTGATAAAAAAAGGAATATTCTTTTCGCTAAGCTGATCTTCAACCAGTTGTAAACCCTTTAACATAAAATCGTAATGCCGTAAATTTGCTCCAGGATAGGCTGGATCGAAGGTAAAAACAACAATAAGCGGAGCATGATATTTTAATGAAAGTTCACGGGCAAATAACAAAGCCCAGTTATCGATTACCCGCTGATCCCTGCTCATCCAATAAGCTATAATACCTTTTGTTAATGGATTATTACCTAGTTTTCGTACCCTTTGTTCATGAACGATTTGTTGCATTTTCAAATCAAATCGGCAGCGAGCGAATCGAGATACCAGTCAATTGTACCATTTTTAGGTACAATTTTCGCTGCCGGATATTTTTTAGCTGGTGGCTCATTATTAATGATCTGACTTACGATTTCCTGTTTTTCTTCACCAGTAGCCATAAATGTAATACGCCGGGCCATATTGATCACTGTACCTGTAAGCGTAACGCGTTTTTGTTGAGATTCAGGATCTACAGAAACACTACAGAGCTTTTGTGAATTAATTATATCAATCTGATTGGGAAATATGGAAGCTGTATGACCGTCGTCTCCAATCCCCAAAAAGATCCAGTCGAAAATTGGAATGCCATTTTTTGAAGGTACCAGTTGAAGTATAATTTTGGTATAGCGTTCTGCCTCGTCATCCGGATCGTTTTCTGCTTCTATTCGATGTATATTATTTTCGGGGATATTAATAAGACTAAACAGCACTTTAAATGCACTCCCATAGTTGCTATCTTCATGTGTAGGTGGCACACAGCGTTCATCGCCCCAAAAAAAATGAATCCTTTTCCAGTCGATTTTATTCTTTTTTTGTTGATCAAACTGACTTAGATTACTAAAAAATAACAACGGTGTAGTTCCACCTGAAAGAGCAATATACAATGTATTCTTAGTAATAAATTGATTATTTACATACCGGTAGAATTCTTCAGCAAGAGAATCGGCCATTATTTCGGGCTTTGTAAAAATGTGTATATTAGGTTCCATCAATACACTAATTATAATTCGCAGTAAATACCATCATTTGAAAGGTTTTTGCAAGGATAACGCCAAGTAAGATTCTCACCTTCAATAAGCTCATCGGCAATTTTAGGTCCCCATGTCCCTGCAGGATATCCATGCAACGGTGATTCAGGATGATTATCCCAGTATCGTATAAGCGGATCAAAGAATCGCCATGCCTCCTCAGCTGCATCACCTCGAGTAAAAAGCGTAGCATTATTGTTCATACAATCGAGTATTAATCTCTGGTAAGCATCAGGTAATGGTTCTTCGCCCAGATCGGAGTAGTGAAAATCCATATTCACCTGCTGCACCCGGAACCCAATTCCAGGAATTTTCATGCCAAATTTAAGTAAAATACCTTCATCTGGTTGTATTCTGATAACGAGTTGGTTATCGTGATTTTTTTCCAGCTCATTAAAGCAGAATAATTTATGAGGTGTAGGCTGAAAATGAATTACGGCTTCAGTAACACGAGTGGGCAAACGTTTTCCTGTACGAATATAAAAAGGTATTCCTCCCCAGCGCCAATTATCGATATATAACTTCATCGCTAAAAAGGTTTCAGTACGAGAATCGGGTGAAACATCCTTCTCGTTACGATAAGATTTAATTTGTTTTTCTCTAACGGTGGAAGCAATATATTGGCCGCGTATTACCTGATTTTCAATATTTCTTGTGTCGATGGGCTTTAATGCCTGAATTATCTTCAGTGTTTCATTGCGAATGGCAGTTGGATGAATCACTGCCGGTGGTTCCATAGCTATTATAGCAACAAGCTGAATCAAATGATTTTGTACCATATCTCGTAAAGCACCTGCCGAATCGTAATAACCTCCCCTTTCTTCAACGCCATCGTTTTCGGCTGAGGTAATTTCGACATGATGGATATAATTGCGATTCCAGAGTGGTTCAAAGATACCGTTTGAAAACCGTGTAACCATTATATTCTGGATGGTTTCTTTACCCAGGTAATGATCGATACGAAAGATCTGATCTTCGGTAAAGCATGATTGTAACTGACGGTTTAATTCCCGTGCTGATGCAAGATTATAACCGAAAGGTTTCTCAATAATAATACGTCGCCAGGAATTTCCTTTTTGAACGTTTAAGCCCAGATCTGATAATGCAGCGGGAATGATATTATAAAGTGATGGAGGTGTTGCCAAATAAAAAACATAATTTTTTGGAATATTATAATCCTGAGTTATCGATTCTAATTTCGATTTCAGTATTGCATATTTATTGTGTAGCCCGGTATTAAAAGAAACATAATGTAATTTATCCATGAATTTATCCCAGTTTCTGGCCGGAAGGCTATTATTCGCTTTAACATCATCACTGATCTTTTTTCTGAAAGATATATCGTCATAATTTGTCCGGCCAACTCCTAGAATGGCAAATTTATCAGGCATTAAATTCTGAAGATCGAGTTGAAAGAGGGCCGGTATTAATTTACGCTTTGTCAGATCACCCGAGGCTCCGAAAATTACAAATATATGATCCTGAGCTTTTTTCATGAAAACATATAACTAAAAATAACTTACTAAAATTAACCAATTTCTCTATGCTGCGATGCATTAACAAATAGCACATCGCCAATGTTATCATAACCTGAAAAAAGATTGCTATCGAATTTTATCTGGTCTTCGATGAAGCCAACCATAGTTAAGCCGGCCTCTTTTGAATGCTCATTTATTAGATGTTTGTAACTTATGTTTTCTTCCATTTCCAGAATCTCAATATTCTTTGGAGAAATAGGTAAACGGCCGCTTTGTATTAAATCGGTAAGTTTGTTTTTACTTTCTTCAACCTGTTGTTTGCGAGCAATTTCAAATATTTTAATCTTTCCCTTTCTCCAATCGGGATGACCCAGAATAATATAGCTCAGAAGGATCATGAGGTTAGCATTTTCCTGGTCGATGCTCCGGATCCAGACATGAATACCTTGTTTGAAATGTATTTGATGATATGTCGAAGCCAGAATGCAAACATCTAACTTGGCTGCTTTTGCCAGAGCCATATTATGAATAATGGGAGCAACTTGATCGTATTCATTTTTGTCAAACTCAAAAAGAATCATATTGTTTGGCATACCGGAAATCCCCGGTAGTTGAACGGTTTGAGCTATTGCCGAAGTAAAAGAAGGCGAAATGAGTGTATCCATATACACATTGTTATATTCATCATCCAGCTCGATTAGTTGCTGCAAGATTTCTCCTGCCTTTAAGTTTGTAGCATTTGAAAAATAATCTTCAATTAGATGAATATATGTGCCAAATCCGTATCGCAATGATATCCAACCTAATAATTTGAGCGCTTTTTCATTTTCGAAAGTACGTTGTGAAACACATACCACAGAGGGTCTCCAGCGCTCACTATCTCTGGCTTTTCGTTTCTTTTGCATATAGACCTGGATAATTCGGCTAAGCTGAAAAATCGATCCTTGAAAAATAGCTACCATTCCTCCTCGATCTTTATGCTGATAAGATACAACCAGATAAAGCAGTACCATAACGACGACTGCAAGCATGGCATAATAGGGTCGCATTTTAAACATCAGCCAAGCACAAATGAGAAAACCCATAAGAGAAAAATACCATCGTGAACGAAACACTGGTCGATAAGATGGATCGGCCCCAAAATGATATAAAAATGAAATCAGACAAATTGACCCATAGGTAACCATAAAAAACATGGAAATAATTTGAGCTACAAAATTCACTCCGCCAACAAATACAAATATCAGAGCCAGAACACTGGTAAAAAAAGTAGCATTAAATGGTTCATTGGTTATTCCCCTCCCTTTGGACATGATCTTGTTCATTCCGGGCAGAGGTATGGACTTATCCATAGCTAGCGCTTGCAACGTACGAGGAGCAACCAGTATGGAACCTATTGCTGATGAAAGTGTCGAGGCTGCCAGTCCGATAGGAATTATTATAGGACCAAATACCGCTATTTTGCTCATTATTAGCTGGTCGCCAACAAGATCATCGGGCGACGCTGAAACGGCAAGTTTATATGTTATAAAAAAATAAACGATCATACCTATAATAGTGGCAGATGTTGTGCCCAAGGGAATAGACCGGCTGGGATTTTTTAGATCGCCCGATAGCCCCACACCAGCCGTCATTCCTGTAAAGGCAGGAAAGATAATTGCAAAAACTGTAAAGAATGATACCTGGATATTTCCTGATTTCATGGAAAATAAGTGAGCAGGGTAAACATCATTATAGCCTGTGCGGCCCATAAAGAATAGAAATAAACTTAAAGCAAGTATCGATACTACAATGTAAAGGGTTTTTACCCCGATATTTGCCCCTCTTTTTAAAATTATATACGATAAAAATAACATGCTTGGAACACTTACGATGCGCCGAGCCCAGGCTTCAGGCATATTCAAATGATCGAGAATAGGTGAAAACGCTTCGGTAAATGCAATTATATAAAATGCCACACTTAGAGCCTGTGATAGATAAAGTGATATACCAATAGTAGCTCCGATATTTAAACCGAATGAACGGCTTATAATAAAGTATTCCCCTCCACCCTCGACACGCTGGTTAGTAGCTAATTCTGAAATTGCCAAGGCTGTGGGAATAGTAACCAGATGACCAATAAGAATTATACCTATTGTCCCAATAAAACCAAGCATGCCAACTGAGTACCCAAAACGTAAAAACAGAATGGCTCCAAGAATAGTGGAAATGGCAGTAAAAAAAACCGGAGCGGTACCGAAACTTTTACCCGAAGTATTGATTGCCATAGTTAAATTTGTCAGGATTATATTTACGAAGATATAAATTCGTTATGGCTTCCAAACATTAAGAAATTAAAATCGTTTGTTGAAATAAAAAACCCGATGGAAACCATCGGGTCAATATATTATAATTAAGAAAGGCTATTGAACCATTATCACATCAATAACAGAATTGCCTAACAGGTTATCGCGGAATTTTACCAGGAGGTCATAAAATCCGGTTTTGTTGCAAATAAAACTCACATTCTCATAATACTTATCCTGTGTAATATTTGTCACTATTAGTAAATCGGCATCCATTAGTTCAAGGACTGCTTCACCAATGTAATCATCTAGATGATTTGTGATTCTGAAAATATATTTGGTCCCTTTATTGAGTTTCAGAGTAACAAAATATTCATTTTCATAATCGATATCACTAATCTGATCAAGTTTAAATTCAATCTGTTTAATAAATATTTCCTTTTGTCCGAATGTTTTACCTGATAATCCAAATAGACAAATAATAAATAGAACCAGATTTATATATTTCGTCATTTGATTTAGTTTTTATGATTGACTACGATATTCTGTTCAGTTTTCAATAATGCTATTCGGTATTTTTATTATCAAGCCATGTAAATTTAGTGTCAAACAATATTAATCTGGCGTGCTCCGATACCCGCTGGGTGTCAGAACTGCTAAGTCGTACAATTTCTTTCGAAATATTGTCGATATAATAATCCTTTGATAGGCCAGTACATTTAGTATTGCCATTTCGCATGTAGAAAAGTGCTTTAACCTGTCTTTTTTCATCGAAACTTTTGAGTGCATCAACTAAAGCTTCTAATCTTGTCCAGTTTGAGCTATTATTCTGCCACCAATTTTTAGCTTTCAAAACACTCAGTTTATAGATTGTATTTCTTAGCTGGGCTTCAGTGCTTGTTTCAAGTTTTTTACGGTTATTTGCATTATTATAGTAATCGGAAAAAGTAATTTTTATAAAACTCATTAAGTCGTCTTTTGGTAAATGATAGCCAGAAAAGCCGAAATTATTGAAACTTAAATCCTCGAGTAACCAGCCGGCACGTACCGAGATGTTATCGATGTCATAATCGACTATTTGACCGTACCCATAAAATTTTTCAGCTCCTGGGTATATTAACGAACCGGTGTTTGTAAGTTTAACTATTTCATTCCGATCGAGGAGTTTAATTACCTTTGGAATTACTTTAGCTTCGTAATTTTCGAGCATCAATTTTGTTTCTCTAACTGTTTTCCAGTCACTCGACACAAATTTGTCGATTAGCTTATCGATTTCAGCTTCTGTCTGAGCACTGATCATTGTGCCTGTAATAGCTGCTGACAAAAGAAAGAGACCTAGTTTTCTCATATTCATTAATTTCATTATTAGCTGGTATTTATAAAATTAATAAAATTTCAATTAATCCCAACTATTTGTAGTATTTAGGGCTATTTCGGGCTGGGATTACCAGGTATATTATTAATTCCAATACACATTCAGAATTCTATTAAAGTCTAAAATCCGATTCCTGATAATTATATTAGATTTTTATCGGTATATTTTTATTAGTATCTCTATCTTTAATATGCTACAAAATAGTAAATTGATAGATATGCGTAAATTCGTATTTGTATTTATCATCGCCCTACTCTTAGGATTTATATCTTGCCAAGCCTCTTATCGTACTTCCGAGCGCAGGAAAGGTAAACAATGCGATTGCCCTAAAGAAACAAAAGTGAAACAACGAAAAGCAAACCGGTACAAGTGATTTCTTTGTTTTTTTCATATTTAATTAACACTTATTAAATATATTAGCACTCCGAAGAAATCACATGAAACATTCATTTATGAAAATCCTAAAACTTTTATTTATTCTGATCACGCTTGTTGCTTGTGTTCATAAAAACCATAACAAAAAACAAACTGAACTAGCCGATACCCTAATAATAAAAACTGCTATACTTCGAGTGAATGGAATGACATGTGAAGGTTGTGAAAATACCATTAAAAAAATGGTTGAAGAAATAGAAGGTGTTAAGGAAGTGAAAGCCTCCTACACCGATTCAATTACTAAAGTTGTATTTGATACATCGCTGACAAATATTGTACTTATTAGCGAAACCATAAACAATTTAGGCTACAGGGTAGTGGGAGAAATCAATCCTTAACATCTGAGTATTTTCAGAAACTTATAAGCAGGAATCCGGGCACAATCTTCCCTGGCTAAGGGGGTGTTGAGGTTCTGGATAATAAATATAGGACAGAGTGTGACATTGAATAATATGTATATTTTTTATTTGTAGTATTCTGAATTGATGATTTGATTTTTAGGGTGCTATTTTAATAGACTTTAAATAGACTTGATCAGGTAGAAAATAGTTTTTCAAGACTAAAAGTTTCATTAACTTGCGGCCCTTTTATTACACTAAAAAATATTGTATAAAACCATTATAATTCCCTTAACGATGCAAAATAAACTTCAGGAGCTAACTGAAAAAATTTATCAGGAAGGTATTGAAAAAGGAAATGCCGAAGCACAACAAATACTTGAAAAAGCTAAGGCAGAAGCGGCTGAGATTATCACAAAATCGAAAAAGGAAGCAGAGACTATTATTGAAGATGCCAAAAAAAAGGCCGCTGAATTAAAGAGTAATACAGAATCGGAAATTAAATTATACGGAAAACAATCAATTAATGCCCTTAAGCAGAAGGTTATCAACATTATCAATAATGATATTACTTCAACTTCAGTAAAAAAAGCCTTTGACAAAGATTTTGTTAAAAAAATAATATTAACCACATTAACCAATTGGGCTAAATCGGGCCAAAGTATGGATCTTACTCTATTGCTTCCTAAAAATGATGAAAAAGATCTTTCCGATTTTTTCAGGAAACAAGCTAAAGAATATCTCGATAAAGGAATTACAATAAAGTACGATTCATCAATCGATACTGGTTTTCAGATCGGACCAAAAGACGGAAGTTATAAAGTGTCGTTTACCGATGAAGACTTTATTAATTTCTTTAAACATTACCTGCGTCCGAAATTGGCAGAAATACTATTTAGTGCCAAATAATTATGAGTAGAGAATATCATTATCTGGTTGCCGGTTTGCCCGATATTTTTTATGACGATCAAAAAATTAATATCTCCTTAGCAGATTTCAGGGAATTATTAAAAGAAGGATTACATCTCGATGATTTTGATTTAATCAGACAAAGATTCTGGAAATACGATAACGATAATATTTTAGATTATTTAAAAGACAATAATGCTGAGCTGAATGTTCTGGCAAACCTTTCCAAAACTGATATCGAAGATATTATTCTACATATCAAAGAGGAATCAACGCATCTTATATCAAAAGATATCCCTCAGTACATTGTAAACTTTATTATTGCATATAAAAAAGAAGAACCATTAATTAAAGAAAAAAGCTGGGACCTGCAACTAACCGAATTCTTTTATAATCATATCGATTCATTGGGTAATAACTTCGTTAAAGCATATTTTACTTTTAATAAGACACTTATCAATATTATCACTGCATCAAACTGTAAGAAATACGATATTAAGGTTGCAAATGAGTTGATTGGTAATGATGAGATAACTGAAAAACTTATTAAAAGCAATGCACGGGATTTTGGATTTTTAAAGGATGAAATAATATATCTTGATCAGATACTAAAAATAACAGAAGAAACTGATCTTCTCGAGAGAGAACGAAAACTCGATAAAATAAAGTGGACTTATCTGGATAATGAATCATTTTTCCATTATTTTGACATAGAAAAGATTTTCACCTATTTAATAAAGGTTGAGATCATTGAACGATGGATGAAACTGGATAAGGATACGGGCAAAAAACTATTTCATGAATTATTAAGCAACCTGGAAGCTTCATTTGAGTTTCCTGAAGAATTTAAGGTATAATATATTTACGATATTATCATGTCAGTAAAAGGTAAAGTAAAAGGTATAATTGCAAATCTTGTAGTCGTTGAAGTCGACGGACCGGTATCGCAAAATGAAATTTGTTACATATCCTCGGCCGGCACAAATCTTATGTCCGAAGTAATAAAAATAAATGGCCAAAATGCCTATGTGCAGGTTTTTGAAAGTACCCGAGGAGTTAAGATCGATAGCCATGTGGAGTTTGCTGGTCATTTGCTCGAGGTTATGCTCGGACCCGGAACTCTTTCAAAAAACTACGATGGACTCCAGAATGATCTGGATAAAATGGAAGGTATTTTTCTGAAACATGGTGAACATACTCAACCACTCGATGCTGAACGAATATGGCAATTCGTACCTCTAGCAAAAGCCGGGGATAAGGTGGAAGCTGCCTCATGGCTGGGAAAGGTTGATGAAAATGGTATGCCTCATAAAATAATGGTTCCTTTTAATTTCAAAGGAACTTACACGGTAAAAAGTCTTGTGGAAGCCGGCGATTATAAAATAAACGATACCATTGCTATCCTTCAAGATAAAAATAAAAAGGAAATACCGGTGACAATGGTTCAGAAATGGCCGGTAAAAGTTCCTATAACTATTTTCAGAGAAAAACCGCGACCCTTTAAATTACTCGAAACAGGAGTGCGAATTATCGATACACTGGATCCGATTGTAGAAGGAGGCACAGGATTTATTCCCGGACCTTTTGGTTGCGGGAAAACCGTACTCCAGCATGCTATTTCAAAACAGGCCGAAGCAGATATCGTTATTGTTGCTGCTTGCGGCGAAAGAGCTAATGAAGTTGTGGAATTATTTACCGAATTTCCTGAACTCGAAGATCCCCGAACAGGTAAAAAGCTTATGGAACGGACAATCATCATTGCCAACACTTCTAATATGCCAGTTGCTGCAAGGGAAGCTTCGGTATATACAGCTATGACAATAGGTGAATATTACCGTGCTATGGGTTTAAGGGTACTTATGCTTGCCGATTCCACTTCGCGATGGGCACAGGCCTTACGAGAAATGTCAAACCGTTTGGAAGAACTACCCGGGCCTGATGCTTTCCCAATGGACCTTCCGGCTATTATATCTAATTTTTATTCACGCGCAGGCTATGTACATCTGGTAAATGGAGAAACCGGATCTATTACATTTATCGGTACAGTATCGCCTGCAGGAGGAAACCTGAAAGAGCCTGTTACCGAATCAACTAAAAAAGCTGCCCGTTGCTTTTATGCTTTATCGCAACAACGATCAGACAGTAAAAGATATCCAGCCGTTGACCCGATCGACAGTTATTCTAAATACCTTGAATATCCTGAATTTGCTGAATATGTTGAAAAACGGATTTCGGAAAAATGGATTGACCATATAAATAAAACGAAAACAATATTATTAAGAGGTAAGGAAGTATACGAACAGATCAATATCCTTGGCGATGATGGTGTACCAATTGATTATCACACTACATACTGGAAATCCGAAATCCTTGACTTTGTGATACTCCAGCAGGATGCATTTGACGAGATTGACCAGTCGACACCTATTGAAAGACAACAATACATGCTTGAAAGTGTATTAAATATCTGTGATTCGGAATTCAATTTTGAGTCATTTACCGAAATTGGCATGTATTTCAAACGAATAATAAATCAATACAAACAAATGAACTATTCTGAATTCAAATCAGACAAATTCAATAGGTATGAAAAAGAATTAAACGATATAATTAACGAAAGAAAAGTAGTATAACGATAAAAATATTGAAAGAATGGAGCTAAAAGCATTCCAGAAAATATACACAAAGATCGACCAGATCACCAAAGCTACGATCTCATTAAATGCAACAGGTGTCGGGTATGATGAACTGGCGATCGTAAGTGGTAAATTAGCACAGGTTGTAAAGATCATTGGAGATACAATCACATTGCAGGTATTTGGAGGTACTGAAGGCATCCCTACAAATGCAGAAGTTACTTTTTTGGGTAAATCACCATCCCTTAAAGTCAGTGATGATCTTGCAGGCAGGTTTTTCAATGCATATGGCGATCCGATCGATGGTGGCCCTGCTGTTGAAGGGGAAGAACGAGAGATCGGAGGTCCTTCAGTGAACCCGGTTAGAAGAAAACAGCCTTCCGAACTGATTGCGACCGGTATTGCAGGTATCGACCTTAACAATACCCTTGTATCAGGACAAAAGATCCCATTCTTTGCAGATCCTGACCAGCCTTATAACCAGGTGATGGCTATGGTAGCTTTGAGAGCAAAAACCGACAAGATCATTCTTGGTGGTATGGGACTTACTAATGATGATTACCTGTTTTATAAAAATATTTTCGATAACGCAGGAG
>CAYMQP010000077.1:13903-14151 GCA_964392505.1 uncultured Bacteroidales bacterium | reverse complement strand
ATGTTGATTATGCGGCCTAAAATAACCCATTTGAAATATATTATGATCTAAACTTCCAAACATAGCACCATGGGATACATTGAGCATATTCTTCCAATTATGTTGGGTATAGCACCTTTCAAATTTAATATGCCTCTCCCAGTACTTCAGACCCTCAGCCTCCAATCGAGCAATTACAGCCTGTTTAATTAATGTTTTCATTTTCTCAATATTTATGCCATTTGATTTATCCAAAGGCGGTACCGGAA
>CAYMQP010000077.1:0-13893 GCA_964392505.1 uncultured Bacteroidales bacterium | reverse complement strand
TGATTGCTGTTATCGAATCCTGACCTGCAGGTGCCGCTGAAAGATCGGATTTTACAGGTGAATGTATATAGAAACACGGATCGGAATAGCTCGCATTTTTGTTAAAAATGGCTTTTACACCCTCTCGATAATTCTTCGATACAAATATAGTATGCTGCTCGAGCTCAGGGAAAGATTTATCCATACCCCAGTGAAATACAATAGCTGAACAGGTATAATGCAATCGGTTTAACTTTCGGATAAAACGGCTTTCAGGTAATACCTCGTTATATATATATGGCAAATCGGCATTGGAAATAACAGTGTCAGCCATGTAGTATTTTCCATTAGTCAATGTAACTCCTGTTACACGTTTATTCTTAATTTTAATTTCTTTTACCGGCGAATTATACTCAATTTCAACACCTTCTTCCGATGCCATCCTGGTAAGACTCTCAACAATTCTGTTCATACCTCCTTTCGGAAACCATACACCATCGGTTAATTCCTGAAATGGTAATATGGCAAAAACGGCAGGAGCATTAAAAGGGTCCTGACCTACATAGATATTCTGAAAGGTAAATGCTGCTTGTAATATTTCATTATTAAAATATCTCCGGGTATGCCGGTAATGATTATTAAAAGCATGGATCCTGGCAAGAATGAATAGATTTTTAAGATTAAAAAAATCGAAGGGACTGTAATAGTTTCTTTCAATGATATTTCCCATTGAAAGTTTATAAGTACGATAACTTTCGCTCATATATGAAAGAAATTTCCTGAAACTTCCAGGCTCAATAGCTTCTAGCTGATCTTTCATTCGGGCCAAATCGGAAGTAAACAGTAAATCTTTTCCACCCCGAAATTTTATCTTATAGATCGGATCCATCCTTATTAGGTCTAATTCATCAGTAAGGTTTCTACCCAGTTCGGTAAAAATATTCTTATAAGTCTGGGGCATCATCAGGAGGGTAGCTCCTATATCGAACCTGTGTCCGTCTTGAATAATGTGTCCGCATCGTCCACCCGGAAAGGCATTCTTTTCAAATATGGTAACTTTAAAATCCTGACGGGATAGATAAATTGCAGTAGTGATTCCACCAATACCTGCCCCGATAATAATAGCTTCCTTCTTAGTCACAATTGAGAATAATAAATAATAACGGCCTCAAAATTTTTGAATAATTATCAAACATAATACCATTTTGTTAAAATCAGGTGATTTTTATGATAGAAATATTTGCCTATTCATGTAATTTATAATTATTCTACATACCATAATCTACTAAAAAGATTACAAAATTGTAATAAAGTTGCACGTAAGACTTCCAAACTTTAAAAATCTTCTAAAAACAATTTAACTCTACCTCTATTGAATTCCTAATAACAAATCAATTCAGTATGTTTTTTTGCTTCGTTCACTATCAAACCCTTTGATATAAAGGCGGGGCCAATTCCGCTTCCTCTTCCCACAAGTAGTTTATCACCTTTTTTTACTCCGATCAATTCAATTAACTCTGAAGAAATTTTAAAATATTTCTCCTTATCGATACCAGTCCAACAAAACCATCGGGCTCCTTTGAACACGATTTTATTCATTTCTAATTTAAATGTATCGGATTCGTTGGAATAACCCAATCTCTTAATTAACGGCATTACGAATTCTGATTTTAAAAATGTATTAATACCAATAATACTAAAACCTCCCGATGCTTTGCTGCCCGAAACTATTATAAGTTTTTCACCTGACTGAAATTTATACTCATCGAAAGCTTCATCGGGAATTCGTATGCGGCGTTCGCTGGTTATTATTGACCAGCCAAAAATATATTTACCTCCTTTAACCAGTTGGGGCATGATCAGGTTTGTTTTATTTCGTTTTGTTTTAAGTACTAATCTGATACTCGAAAATACAATTTTATACGATTATCAGTTTTTGTAAAGATTTTCTGGTTTGTTTTATTGCTTGTTTTCATTAAGAATGTCAGGCAATTCAAGTTTATCGCTTCCCAGCACAATTATTTTAACATTTTGCGATTGGGTAAGTTTTGTAAGCGCTTCAATATATTTTAATTGCAATATTTTTTCAGTTAACGAAGAATCTATAATATGGTTGTAATTTGCCGTGGATTCTGCTTCAATCCGACGTTGTTCCGCTTTCATTTTTTCAAGTTCAATTCTATGCTTCTGAGCCAATCGTTCTTCCTGCGCGATCATTTTTTCCTCAATAGCTTTTATGAGTGGTGGAGGTAATTCAATATTAGTAACTAATATATCCTGCAACATTATCTTAGAAGCTTCGAGCTTGCTTCTTGAAATTTCAACCATTTCATCTTCTATTGCTACTCTTTTCGAACCTATTATTTCTTGAATGGTATAGGCTCCAATTACTTCTCTTAGGATCGATCTAATTGTCGGGAGACAAATATTATTAGTGTAATCGGATCCATACGTTTCGTGAATAAAAGGAATACCATCTTCATTGATTTTGGTGATAAAAGAATATCTAATAGTTACATGAACCAGATCGTTACTATGAACTAAAATCTCATCACTATTCGAACAAACACCAACAGTATATGTCTTATTTTCATAGTTAATGGTTCTTTGTGCACTACAAATACCAATAATGAAAATATGTATGAGTGTTATTGCAGTTAATCTCATGATGATATTATTATATTAGTTACTATTACTCAATCTCAGAATTGTATTAAATGTGAATCCAATCTATATATCCAGCAATTAGCAAATCTACCAGGCAATCAATATAATTAAATACAAGATAAGATATTATAACCATTTATCTATAAAGGAAAATTAAGGAGTTTTGCTTTCTTTCCAGAAGGTTTGAAACAAATTTATGTTCCAGGTAGAATGTAAACTTCGGTATAATCCTGTGATTATTAAATACCTGTTTAATAAAACATAGAATTATTTCAGCAATTCTTTCTCAGTAAATGAAATTCCATGATCCTTCAGCTCCTTAAGCACCGGGTTGTAAATTTCTTTTGTAGTGGGTATTCGAACACCGGATAATTTGATCATTCCGCTCAGAATGAGTTTTGTCGCTATACCAAGAGGTAAACCTACTGCTTTCGCCATCGCAGTTTTATACATATTTTCTCCAATAACCCCCATCGACGAAGTGAGAATGGTTGGAATATCCTTGGTCTTATCCTGGTAGGTTATCCTGTGCCACATAACAACCATATCCTTGTCCTCAGGTTCCAATTTCCATTTCGTGTTGAGAATATGTTCAAGGATTTGTGCAGGCGATGCATCTTTAATACCAACAGGTGTATCATCGAAAATCCCCAGCCACCGGAGCTTTTCAATAATGCTTGAGTCCTGATCGATATGCATATAGTGATAAAGCTTCAATTCAACCGAGTCGCGTTCACTATAATACAGAAACGAATTGATGAATTCTTTGTAGGTTATATTCTCTGTATTATCCATGATATAACTATCGTCGGTTGCACCAACCTGTACAAATACATTCCAGGCCCTGCAAAATCCTGGTCTTCGTAAAGTTCCCCGGTAGATAGTAGGAATACCTTCAAGATTATATTTTTCAATATATTTAGTTGAATCACGATTTGCATAGGCTTCAAACTTGCCCAGTGGATCGATTTCAATAATCTCAGTGCGGCGAAAGAGTCTGTTATAGGGAATGTATTTTATTTTCCCCTTCTGAATGAATTTTGCCGGTCCCTCCTGGCCTGCTCTAACAACTTTTTCCGGATTCCATGAAAATTTATAATGCCATGGATTATTGTCCGATTCCGGGGCAACAAGACCACCTGTGAACGATTCAAAACCGTGTAATTTATGACCTTCCTGCTTAATTCTGTCGATTATTTGCATAGCTGACATGTGGTCGATGCCCGGATCAAGCCCCATTTCATTTAAAAAAAGAATATTCCTTTTTACGGCTTCCTCATGCATCGACTTAATCTGATTCATAAGAAGCTGTCAGGAGGGTTTTTGAATATTTTAAGCATGAACGGGCAACATAAATATGAAAATCGACAGGTAACATTGAAATCACAATATCGGAATTTTGTATTGCATTATCCCGTTGATCATCGTTTAGTATGTTAAGTTTAAGAGCTTGAGTTGCCGGACCAATTTTCCCCTTTACTGAGTTCAAATCTTTGTCGGCAACGGTTAAATGCCAGTTAAATTTTTGAGATTGTTCTTCAAGATACTGAATGAGGTAAGAACTTGATAAGCCGGTTCCAATTATAAGAATTCGATTCACTAATTTGTACTGAATAGGTTAAACATTAAATTCGATTCCCTGTGCCAAAGGCAGATCCTTACTAAAGTTAATGGTATTGGTTTGCCTGCGCATATAGGCTTTCCATGCATCGGATCCTGATTCACGACCACCACCCGTATCTTTTTCACCCCCAAATGCTCCTCCGATCTCAGCACCTGAAGTTCCGATGTTGATGTTGGCTATGCCACAGTCCGATCCTTCGTGTGATAAGAATTTTTCCGTCTCCAGTATATTTGTTGAGAACATAGCAGATGATAATCCCTGTGGTACATCATTATGTATTTTTATAGCCTCTTCGAGTGTTTTGTATTTTATCAGGTATAGCAGTGGAGCGAAAGTCTCTTCCTGAACAATATCATATGAATTCTCCACTTCGGCAATACAGGGTACTACATAGCAATCCGATTTATAGCTTTCACCATCCAGCACTGAACCTCCATGGATTATTTTACCACCGGCTTTTTTAACCTTATCAATCGCCTCGATAAAAACTTCAGTTGCCTCTTTATCAATCATCGGACCGACAAGGTTGGATTGATCTAGGGGATTGCCAATCTTTATGTTTTTATAAACATTTACCAGTTTTTCTTTCAATGTTTCATATACAGAATTATGGATGATTATTCTCCTTGTGGTTGTACATCGTTGCCCGCAAGTACCGACAGCGCCAAAGACTATGGCCCTCAATGCCATTTCAAGATCGGCATAGGGAGTAACAATAATGGCATTATTTCCTCCCAATTCGAGAATTGTCTTTCCCAGCCGGGCTCCTACAAGTTTACCTACCTTCTTACCTACTTTTGTTGAGCCGGTAAACGATATCAGAGAAATATTCCTGTCAGAAAACATTTCATCGCCAAGGTATTTTGAACTGGTAGCCACAAGATTTAAAACTCCTTCCGGTACATTGTTATTTTTAAGAACATGAGATAAAATTTTGTGTACGGCAATTGCACACAGAAGCACCTTTGAAGAAGGTTTCCATACTACAACATCTCCACAAACCATAGCAATCATAGCATTCCAGGCCCAAACAGCCACAGGAAAGTTAAAGGCCGACACCACACCTACTATTCCCAGGGGATGATACTGATCGTACATCCTGTGTTCCGGTCTTTCGGAATGCATGGTAAAACCCCAAAGTTGACGCGACTGACCAACTGCAAAATCGCAGATATCTATCATCTCCTGAACTTCGCCCAAACCTTCCTGGTAGATTTTACCCATTTCGTATGAAACTAACTTCCCAAGAGGTTCTTTAAATTTTCTTAATTCATTTCCCATTTGACGAACTATGTCACCCCGGACAGGTGCCGGTACTTTTCGCCATTTTTTAAAGGCATCCTTTGCTGTAACAATTACAGACCTGTAATCTTCCAGGGTAGCCTGTCTGATACCTGCTATCTCTTTTCCATCGACAGGAGAGTATGATTTTTTCACATCACCCGATGTTTCAATCCATTTAGTACCAGTACTCAATCCACTATTAACCTCCTTTATTCCAAGTTCGATTAAAACTTTTTGAATGTTATTATTGTGTGCCATTTGCAAATATTTTAATTAATTCCTTTCTAATCCGAATTTACGATTTATGCTTTACTATCCAGTTTACCAGACCACCGAATTCCAGTATTTCCAGTAATTTTTCAGGTAAAGGATTGAATTCAAATTCTTTGTTGCCTACTTTAATTCTGTTTCTTTTAAGCTCAACTTCAACATCATCCCCAGGCCTGTATGCGTTAACAGCTTCCGGGAAAACGATAACAGGTAAACCCTGGTTAAGCGCTGACCGAAAAAATATTCGCGAAACTGATTTAACAAGAATAGCCTTAATTCCTGCATGGACAAGTCCAACCGATGGATGTTCCCGGGAGCTTCCGCAGCCAAAATTGTCCCCACATACCAGTATGTCTCCTTCTTTAACTTTCTCAGCAAAATTTTTGTCGAATCCCTTAAACAGGTGTGGCACTATTTTCTCCGGTTCCGAACTGTTTATTTCATAGGTCAGATTACCGGTAAACATCTGATCGGTATTCAGGTTGTCCACATCATGGTAATCCCAGACATTCCCTATTTTTCTATTTTCTCCGGCCGGTATTTCTACAGTGCGGGCCTGTTTCTTTTTATAAGGGTATTTAAACTTCCCTCCTCCTTTAACGGGTGATGTAATTTCGCCTGCAATGGCTGACTTCGCAACCGTTGCAGGAGATGCCAGGTAAATAGATGCATTCTTATTTCCCATACGGCCCAGGAAATTCCTGTTTGCCGTTGAAATCACATGATACCCATCGGCAGGAATTCCCTGTCCAGTTCCTAGACATGGCCCGCAGGAAGAGGAAAGAATATTGGCTCCAGCATTTAAGAATATCTCCAGCAAACCTTCCTTCATAGCCTGAAGGTAAATTTCTTTTGAAGCCGGTGAAACAAGAAGCTGAAGTCCTGGTTTGACTTTTTCTCCTCTGAGGATCTCTGCTGCAATTCTCAGATCTCCAAGTCTGCCATTTGTGCAAGTTCCTATTAATGCCTGGTCGATTTTTTGTCCCGCTACTTCATCGACACTTTTAATATTATCGACATGATGTGGATATGCAACGACAGGAAAAAGTTCGTTCAGGTTAATTTCAATATGTTTGATATAGGAAGCATTATTATCGGCCCAAACTATTTTATCTGCTTTCCCTAAATATTCTTCCAAAACCGAATCATAAGGGAATACTGCATTTTTTACACCCATTTCGGAGGCAAGATTAGCAATCGTCATGCGATCTTCTATGGAAAGTGTTTTCACTCCGTCACCGTGGTATTCAATTGACAGATAGTCGGCCCCGCTCGACCCGATCATGCCCATAATATACAATGCTATATCTTTTGCATATACGCCCCCCGCAAGTTTTCCTGACAGACTGATCTTAATTGTTTCAGGTACCCTGAACCAGGTTTCCCCGTTTTTCCAAAGACCGGCAGTTTCAGTTCGGTCGATACCGGCAGCAAAAGCATTAAAAGCTCCTGCAGTGCAAGTATGGCTGTCGCTCCCCACAATAATCATCCCCGGCCGGGCATAATTCGACATAAGCTGATGGCAGATACCATCGCCTGAATCGTGAAAGCGGGTTACATGCTGACTGGTAACAAAATTTCGAATCTGTTGATAATCGTTGGCAAGCTTACTGGTTGTAGGAGGTGCATTATGGTCGAGAACTACCAGAAGTTGTTCAGGATCGAATACTTTGGTGCCCCCCATGTTGCAAAATATTTTTTCTATGCTTGATGTATTATCATGTGAAAGAATAATATCAGGGCGGGCAAATACTATGGTACCTGCATCGGCATTAAAAATCTTCTCAACAAATGTCTTTCCGGCCATTGAATTATAGTTTTAACAAATCTCCTTTCCGATATATTTCCAACTGAATCTGAGAAAACGGGGTAATGTTTGTCGACCTGTTGTTTCTGAGATTGGTTAGTAACCCGGTTTCCAGGTCGATCCTGATTTTGTCCCGTTGTCGTAAATCGAGTGAATTGAGATCATTATATATTAAAACAGGGAATGCGGCATTTATAGCATTTCGTTCAAAAATAGCCCCGAAAGATTTTGCCAGTATGGCCAGGTTCTTCAGGGCAACAAAACAATCAACTGCCTGTTGCCGTGAGCTGCCGGCACCAAAATTTTTGCCGGTAATAATGATATCACCTGATTCCGATTTTTTTGAATAATCTTCCCAGCCACGCAGGTTACTGAAAGTATATTGACCCATTTCACCCATATCGGTTACCGAAAGATACTTGTTATGATAGATCATATCGGTATCGATATTATCCTGATCAATTATCCATATCTTGCCTTCAATGACAGTATTGCTGATTGGCTTCCCAGTATCGGTTTCAACATTCATTTTTTTAAGTTGTACTGTTTCCAAAGAAGTAAATACCGATGCAATTTCAGGAAGCGTATCGGCGGTGGTTATGTGTCCTGCAATAGCCGAAGCTGAAGCTATTGCCGGTGAGGCAAGATATACTTCACCCACGCCCTGCTTACCTGTAAAATTTCTATTTCCTGTACTAATGGTTTTTTCTCCGGGTCCGTTCTGTCCTATTTGTCCTGCTGCACATCCGGCACAGCCGGCATTTCCAACCAATGCTCCCGCGTCTTTAAATATTTTTAATAATCCCTCCTCAAGGCACTGATTCCAAACCTCATCTGTTGCCGGTACGATTTTGAGCATGACACCCGGAGCAACGTTTTTATCTTTTAAAATTCTTGTAGCTATACGCATGTCTTCGATACGTCCATTGGTACAGCTTCCAATAAAGGCTGAGTCGATTTTTATTCCCTGAACCTCAGAAACAGGTACCACATCATGTGGTTTTCCAGGCAGAGCAATCACCTGATGACACTTCTCCAAATCGAAAGTAAGGATTTTAACATACGAAGCATCCCTGTCTGCACTAACAGCTTCACAATTCTTACCGGAACGCTCTGAACAATAGGTTAAAATATCTGAAGAAGGCTTAAAAAACAAAGCTATAGCACCCATTTCTGTAGCCATTGACGATATAGTAATTCGCTCGTCGAGAGTTAATCTCTCGATTTCTTCACCTTCTAATTCGATAGCATATCCAAGCAGACTGTTTGCTCCGTATTCTTTCAGTAGATTAAGGACAATATCTTTTGCTGAAAGATTTTTCGGTCGTTTGCCGGTAACTTCAATTTTCACCGATTCGGGAACTTTAAACCAGGTACTTCCCCGCGACCAGGCCGCAGCAATATCCCTGTCTCCCATTCCCTGTCCGAAAGCTCCGATTGCGGCAAGAATATTTGCATGCGAATCGGTTGATACTAGGGTTGATCCCGGAACTGCCAATCCCTTATCAATGGCAATGTGGGTACCTATACCGCTATTTATATCGAAGATCTGAATGTTATTATCCCGCGCAAATAACCTGCACATTTGCTGGTTAGCAGCATATTTCTGGTCGGAACCCGTAGGATTGCAATCGAATGTGAAAAATGTTTTAGCGTTATCATCGATTGCCAGGTTATTCTCCTTCAAATTCTTAACCACATTGGCCCCTCCAAAATCTCGCGCCAGGCGTACGTCGATTTTCACATCAACTATTTCGCCCGGAGATACTACTTCATGTTCGGAATAAGAAGCAAGTATTTTTTCAATCGTTGTCATTCCCATACTGTACTATTCTAATCTGCTCTTAAAAGGAAGGAATGTCATAAAATCGGCATGATGTATGATATAGGCTTCGGTAGTACGCTTCACCATATCGCCTTCACCGGCATGTGTTGCAATAATATGACACACTTCAGCAGGAACTCCGCATTCTTCAGCAATCGAAACTCCCGAGAACGGATGACGCAGGTACTTACCATATGTTCCCTGAATAACATTTTTGTTGTCGTCAAGCACATACTCCAGCAGCTTTCCAACATCGCAAAGAATAGCACCTGCTATAAGAACATCCATATTTACAGGCAGCTCATTTTTAAAGAATTCTTTGAACTTCATACCACATTCTCTTGCGATGTGAACTAATGCCCGTTTGTGATCCATAAAGCTTACTTTAAGATCAGGGCCGCAAAGCAATGTAAAAGGAATGTGAAGTAAATCGTCTGCTGATAATACACTTCGCTCCAGTGCCAGTTCCCAGGTCCTGGCTGTCTTATTTCTCAGCTCATCATCTTCGATCCATTCAAGTTCCGGCCATAAGGTTTGTATATCTTTCATGATTCTATCCTTTTAATTTTTGAATGATAGCATCTGTCATCTGCTGCGTCGAAGCTGCCCCTATTTTAATAACATTAGCGTTACCGGGCATTTTCATCATATCATAGGTTCGTACTTTTCCTTCTAAAATAACCCCGGCAATAGCTTTTCTGATCCGATCTGCAATATCGTGTTCACCGATATAGTCAAGCATCATACAAGCTGAAGCAATCATGGCTACAGGATTTACAATAGAAACCTTATAGCCGGCATATTTGGGAGCCGATCCGTGGGTGGGTTCAAATACGGCTACTTCTTTACCTATGTTTGCACTGCAGGCAAAACCCAAACCACCAATCAGTCCTGCAAAGCCATCTGATACAATATCTCCAAACATATTTCCGGCAACTATTACCCCATAATCCTCTGGATTTTTTGTGATCCACATCATCTGGGCGTCAATATTTGTGTTCCAGAGTTCTATGTTTGGAAAATCTTTTTGGATTTCCTTTGCTATCCGGAACATCATTCCTGATGTCTCACGTATAACATTGGGCTTTTCACATACCGTAACCGATTTATAGCCATACATATCGGCATAGGCAAATGCCCTGTTCAGAATTCTGGTGACAGCATTTTTTGTAAATATTCTTGTGGAAACGGCAAGGTCTTCCGGGGGTACTCCACTAAAATTCTTTATAAATTTTGGATGAGTCATCAGGGCATCATAGACCTGTTTATCCGGATTACTCCATTCTACACCTCCATATAAACCTTCGGTATTCTGCCGGAAAATTACCACATCAATTTCAGGTTCTTCGATAGAACCTCCTTTCCCACGACGAATAAAATTTAACGGATTGCCTTTATAGGTTTTGCAAGGCCGGATACAAATATCGAGATTGAAATGCTGACGTAATCCTACAATAGGACTTGAATAAACCAGTCCCTTCCCTCGAAGATCGGGTGTAAGTTCGCTGGCAGCTTCTTCTTTCGGTTTTGAAGTTATAGCTCCGAAAAGCCCTATTTTATGTTTCTCAAGCAATTTAATAGTCCTCTCAGGAAGGGGATTACCCTTTTTCCTCCAAAATTCCCAACCAATATCTCCCTCCACATAATCGGCTTTAAAGTCTGCAGCTTTCATTACACGTAATGCTTCCGTAAGAACCACATTTCCTATCCCATCGCCCGGCATTGTAACAATAGTTCTTCGCAACATACTGTATAATTATTTATGTTTTATCTGTCGAACAACATCAATTACAGTTCCATCGACCCATTTAACAGCAGCCACCACTTTATCGGTAAATTCAGGCTTTTGAGGCTTACCACATATTTTCTCAGCTTCTGCCTTCAATTCGTGAATTGATTTTACCGGCAGATCCGAATATTTTACCTTTTCAAGCAAGTCAGTTCGCAATGGATTTATTGCAATTCCCCGTTCAGTGACAACCACATCGACCAGCTCTCCCGGGCCACAAAGAGTTGTTACTTCATCGACAAGTATGGGTATCCTGTCGCGGAAGAGGGGGACAGGTATAATAACATTTTTCCCAAACAGGCAATTTTGCCAGCCTCCCAGACCATGTAAAAGATAACCGTCGGAATGGGTTACAACATTACCATTGAAGTTCACGTCCACTTCGGTAGCACCGAGTATTACAATATCTACCATGCCGGTAAAATTTCCCTTTGCGTGATAGTTATAACTGGTAAATGGATTTGTGTCGGTATGGTTTGGATTTTCACACATCGATCTGACACCTTCCAGATCGAATGTCTGGCCATCGAGTATGTATTCGATGAGACCTTCTTCCAGCATTTCAACCAGATATTTGTTACTTCCTCCCCTGGCAAAACGTGCTTTAATTCCTTTTTTGCGCATAATATCGCGAAAGTAAGTACTGATAACCAGGGAGGTCCCTCCTGCCCCTGCCTGAAATGAGAATCCATTACGAATGAGACCTGTTATTTCACAAAATTTTGCTGTAAGCCTTGCAAGGTATAATCTATCGGGACTTTTAGTCATTTGAGTTGTTCCAGAAACAATTTTATCAGGAATTCCAATTTGATCGACCGCTACAACATAATCCACATAGTTGCCCTGTATCTGCCAGGGTAGGCAGGGGAATGGAACCAGGTTGTCAGTTACAACAATTACCTTATCTGCAAATTGAGCATCGGCCAGCGCAAATCCAAGCAGTCCACAAGCCGAAGGCCCGGTAAGTCCGTTTGCATTTCCAACAGTATCGGCCGTAGGAGCAGCAATAACAGCAATATCAATTTCAACTTCTCCATCCTGCATAGCCTGATAGCGCCCACCGTGGGAACGAAGTACACCAACACCTTTCATTCTGCCTTCGGAACAAAATCTACCCAGCGGACCGTTCATGCTCCCTTCAATATGATGTATGGTGTCATCCTCTAGATATTTTATAAGTGGAGCATGGCAGGGAAATGACGCTGAAGGGAACCATACCATATTTTTACATCCCAGCTCCTTAATAATTTTGAAAAGTTTAACAGCAAGAATATCTCCATCGCGGAAATGATGGTGTGTAGAGATAGTCATCCCATCCTTGATACCGGCTTTTAAAAGTGCCTCCTTCAGATTTTTCACCAGTTTATTACCATCAGATGGAAAATCGATACAAGTAGGAATGTGTGGCATAGCCTTCCTGCCCGTTGGGCGGAATTTACCAACGCCCTGAAAAGGAATAATTTCTTTTCCGTTAATAGATTCCGGGATCATTCTCCCCAATGCATTTTTTACCATCTTTCCCATTTAGTTCTTTCCTCCAGTTAATGTTCAATAAACCATTGTCTAATGCTGTATTTAAAACAGTCATTGCACGTTTCACTACAGGAAAATCAATCATCTTTGATCCTAAGGCTGTAACTCCCGATCCATTCCGTTGCGCCTCTTCATAGGCTAAAACAATTGTCTTTGCCTTTTCAATTTCATCCTTCTCGGGCAAATAGCCTCGGTTGATGACTTCAATCTGTCGTGGGTGTATACATCCCATACCGGAGAAACCTAATGCCTTGGATTTTAAAACTTGTAATTGCAAGCCTTCCATATTTGAGACATCGGAATATACTGAATCAATTGCCTGTATTCCTGCAGCTGCCGCAGCATTAACTATTGCACTTCGAGCATAAAACGATTCCACTCCATCCTCACTTCTCTGAGTACCAATGTCAGCAGTATAATCTTCAAGCCCTATAGCAATTGCCACAATATGTTGTGAAGCCGAAGCAATGTTGTATGCATGAATAACACCCAATGCATTTTCAATAATTGGCATCAGATGAATTGCATGTTCTTTTTTATTAAGAATTTCACCAATTTTTTCCCCTACCTGTTCTATCTGATCGGGTGTTTCACATTTCGGGATCAAAATACAGTTTACATTGTACGGTACTATATATTTCAGATCTACCAATCCTCCAGGAATCTGATTGATGCGGACCATTCGTTCGGCACCATAAAAATTTACTGATCGGAGTGCATTTCGTACCAGGTATCGGGCCTCATCTTTCTTTTCCGGCGCCACAGAATCTTCAAGGTCGAGAATGATACCATCGGCAGAATGTATACCTGCATTTATCATGAGTTTAGGTGAATTTCCCGGAATATAGAGTCTCGAGCGTCTGACTTTTTCTTTGTCGGTTAAATAGTTATTTTCCTGCAACATAGGCAACAGGTAATCCTTCTCCGAAGAAACAACTTGCTTTATAGCAGCTTCAAGTCGTGCAGCAATAACGAAATCAAGTGCCCCTTTATCTTCAATAATTATTCTTGCATTATTTACACCGAAAAATTTCAGGATTTTGAGACTAAGGTTTCTTATAGAATCGCCATACAAAGATGCTACCTTGCTATCGATGTTTAACTGTACTCCTGTT
>CAYMQP010000076.1:0-14183 GCA_964392505.1 uncultured Bacteroidales bacterium | reverse complement strand
CCATTGGAAGCCAATATAATGGCCCTATTTGCAGGTAACGACATTCTTTTAATGCCCGAAGAAATTGATAATACCCTGCAACAACTTACCGAAATAGTCCGGTACAATCCACAGCTAGCCGAAGAAATTAACCACCGTTGCAAAAAAGTATTACAGGCAAAAGCATGGTCGGTTGTTCCTAATATTCAAAGCAAGTTCTTAAGCAATAAAGTACTTCTCGATTCGCTTAACAGTCCATACTTTGAACTCGTTCGCCGCCGACTTATTGAAAAATCCTTAACAGTAATAAGTAACAAAAAAGATCTGCTTCCCATCCGAAATCTCGAATCACTGAAAATAGCCACTATAAGTGTTGGAGAGGAAATTAATAATGAATTCCAGCAAACACTTTCACTCTATACCGATGTCGACAAATTTCATATTACCGATAAAAGCGACTCCCTGGCCATAACC
Source organism: uncultured Bacteroidales bacterium (assembly GCA_964392505.1). Classification (GTDB taxonomy): domain Bacteria; phylum Bacteroidota; class Bacteroidia; order Bacteroidales; family UBA10428; genus UBA10428. The sequence continues at coordinate 13,730 of CAYMQP010000076.1, read as the reverse complement.
GCCATATATGATACGATACCATTTTACAATCTGATAATTGTTAGTCTCCATAGCAACAATCCGCGGGCAACAGCTCATTTTGGTATTTCAAATAAATTACTAGCTATTACCGACAGCCTGCTTACTTTTCAGCCCGTCATCGCTACTATGTTTACCAATCCTTACCTGCTTCGGAACCTTAGAAACCTGCAAATGAATACAGCTCTTATGATTGCCTACGAAAACGATCCTGTAATACAAAGTTTATCAGGCCAACTATTATTTGGTGCTATTCCGGCAAGCGGGAAACTCCCGGTTACCATAAGCAAGTTGTACCACGTCGGAAGTGGATTGGAAACAGAAGCTATACAACGATTAAAGTACACTATACCTCTGGAGGCCGGATTCAGCGAAACGGCATTGTTAAAGGTTGATTCCCTGGTATATGATGCCATAGCACAAAAGGCTATGCCCGGCTGCCAAGTCCTTGTAGCCAGGGAGGGAAAAGTAATTCTTCACAAATCATACGGTTATCATACATATCGCCCTAAAAAACCTGTAGCAAACACCGATTTGTATGATCTGGCATCACTCACCAAGATCGTAGCCACGGTTCCTTCTATCATGGTTTTAGAAAAGGAAAACAAAATTAAGCTCAGGGAACATATTTCGACCTATTTACCAGAACTGGATACTACAAACAAGGCAAAATTACAAGTCGAGGATATTCTGCTACACCAGGCAGGTTTGAAATCGTGGATCCCATTCTACCAATCAACCATCGAACCTATTTATCCCGGGCATAAATTTGCCAGTTACCGATATTCTAAGCAATATCCTATTTACGCCGGAAAAAATCTGTACATCAATAAACATTTAAAATATAAGGAAAATTGTTATTCACACAATCCAACTAAAAATTTTACTGTTCAGGTCACCGATAATTTATATATGAATCCTGAACGAATCGACAGTATATACCTCGCCATCTACATGTCGGAGCTTTCCCGACCCGGAAAATATATATACAGCGATTTGGGTTTTTATCTTTTCTACCAAATGATTGAACGACTTACCAATCAGAAATTTGAATCGTATGTCGATTCAAATTTTTATGCACCATTGGGAGCTACACGACTCACTTTCAAACCACTTGAAAAATTCAAATTAGATGAAATAACTCCCACAGAAAACGACCTTGTATTTCGTAAGCAGATTATCCATGGCTATGTACACGATCCGGGAGCAGCTATGCTGGGTGGTGTTTCGGGCCATGCAGGCCTGTTTTCCAATGCCAACGATCTGGCAAAATATATGCAAATGTTGCTTAATGGAGGAACCTATGGCGATCGTGAATATCTCGATAATAAGCTAATTAAAAAATACACCTCATGTGTGGAATGCCGCAATGGAAACCGCCGTGGACTAGGTTTTGATAAACCGGAAAACGATACAACCAAGAACGGACCTACCTTTAAGGGAATCTCAAGCGAAAGTTATGGCCATACAGGATTTACAGGTACATTAACCTGGGCCGATCCTTCAACAGGCATTCTTTATATATTTTTATCAAACCGCGTTTTCCCCGATGCCGCCAAAAACAAACTTGTTGAAATGGATGTGCGCACGAATATCCAGAAAGCAATTTATGATGCGATGATCAGATAAGGTATTTGGAAATTAGTAGTCAGTAATCGGTAATTAATGATCACTGAATCCTAAACTTCTGAAAAATTCTTTGTTAATAACTTACGAAATCCCTTAAAAATATTTGTAACTTTAATATAACAAATAACGTTATATAGCGTTGTTTGGAAGGTCAAATCAATTAAAAACCATAAAACGAAAAGTTGTCTAATTAAAATTGAATACTATGAAAAAACTGAATTTATTTCTTTTAGGGCTAGGAGCATTAGGTATGGTACAAACTTTTAATTCCTGCACCGAGGATGTGACCCATCCTGCACCCAGTGTCAGCTTTGATCAGGCCAGTCCGGTTGTTCTAGGCGCAGGTGTAACCTCAGCCACAGTAACAGGAACTATTGTAGCCGAAGCCGAACTTGAAAGTGTTACCTTTACAATAGCAACAAGTGGCGGTGAAACATCACCAGCTCCTATAACAGATTTTTCGAGCGGCGCTGTAATTACCTCCGACGATGTAAACTACACGTTCAGCTATGTTCTTAACGATATTACCGAGAATACCACATTTACTGTCAGGGCTGATGATAAAGATGGACAACATACATCATCCTCAATTGAGATACAGGTAGCAGGAATTAATACATATACTGCTATACTTATGGGGGCTCAGGGTAATGCAACATACGGAAGTTTCCTTGATGCGGATGAAGGAGACGTTTATTTAATTGCCCAAGCTGAAGCTCATTCAGAATTAATTGATGTGGTCTATTATTATGGAAGTACAAATCTAGCCACATTAACTGCCCCCGATGATGTTACAGTTAATGGTGGAGCTGGTAATCTGAGCTTATGTGTTGATTTCACAACCAAGAATGAAACACGATTTACATCATCGTCCTTAACAGCTGCCGAATTTGACGATATAGACAGTGGAGCAGAAATAGCTTCATTATCTGGTTTTAGCGAATCAAAGATAACTGATTTAGCTGTCGATGATGTAATTGCTTTCGAAACTGAAGGTGGTAAAAAAGGACTTATCAAAGTAGCTGATATGGAAACAGGTTCCGGAGGTACAATTACCATCGATGTAAAAGTCCAAGAATAAGCTTATTTATTAATAATTAATACTTAAAGGGTACCTCACAGAGTGTACCCTTTTTTATTTAAACCTTTAAGGTAAACGGATTATAGCTAATACCATGATCGTAATGGTCTTCATGCTCTTTTCTTTTCAAAAACCCTACGAATAAATAAGTTACCGGAGTGAACAATATTTCAATACCACATTTAAAAATATAATTCGAAATAATGACAGAAATTAATAAGTTATTTGGCAGCAGACCATAAAATGCTATAAGGCAGAATATCAGGGTATCGATCCCTTCACCTACCAATGTAGATCCAATAGTTCGTATCCAAAGAAATCTGCCTTTTGTTCTGATCTTCAATCGTGAAAGTATATACGAGTTGGAAAATTCGCCGGAAAAGTAAGCTACCAGGCTACCCATTACGATACGGGGTACAAAACCCAACAGGCTTTCATAGGCTTGCTGGTTGGGCCAGTCGGCTGCAGGTGGAAGTATCTGTACAACATACAGTACAAGCGACATTAGAAATGCTCCGAAAAAACCTGTCCATATCACCCTGCGTGAACGCTTATAGCCATATACTTCCGTTAGTACATCACCAAAAATATAACTAAGTGGAAATAAAATAGTTCCGCCATCGAAAGTGAATTTCCAGAGAACAAGAATTTTTGTAGATGCAATATTCGATATAAGTAAGATAGCAACAAAAATACCTAAGAGTATATCGAAGTATTTAAAGGATCTTTTAGTTTCCATATTTAACTGGTTTGGGTGGATATAAAGAATTGCAAAAATACGAAAAGAGTAGAAATGACCAATTGATTAGTATAAGGTGTTGTCGCGAAGTAGTGAGTAATGAGTAGAGAGTATTCAGTATTCAGTATTCAGTATTCAGTTTTCAGTTTTCAGTTTTCAGTTTTCGATGTTCAATTACTGATTACTGATCACCGATTACTGATTACCGAACTTAGGACCTGTTTATAGCCAGGCAAGCTTTAAACTCAGAACTCTGAACTTTTATCCACCGAAGTCCCAATTTATCGGGATGAAGGTTGGCTGAACTTTTACAACTATTCACTATTTTCGTCCCCGAATTCTTTTACCAATGAGAATTGCAGTAAATACACGTTTGTTGCTTCCCGGAAAACTTGAGGGTTTGGGACGTTTTGCCTGTGAAACGCTGAGGCGTATTACAATATGGCATCCGGAACATGAGTTTATCTTTATTTTTGATCGGAAGCCCAGCGAGGAATTTATTTTTTCAGGTAACATTACACCTGTAGTTGCTTTTCCGCAGGCACGTCATCCGGTTTTATGGTACCTTTTTTTCGAGTGGGGCATTCCACCAGTTTTGAAAAAATATAAGCCCGATATTTTTTTATCGCCCGATGGCTTGCTTAGTTTGCACACAAAAATTCCATCGCTTGCTGTAATTCACGATCTAAAATTTTTCCACGATCCCCAATGGGTCGAAACCTTCCCCCGCTGGTATTACAATTATTTCTTTCCACGTTTTATCCATCGGGCCGATAGAATTGCCACTGTTTCCAGGTATACAGCAACCGATATTGTGTCGTTCTTTGGTATCGATAATAAAAAAATCGATATAGTATATAATGGAGTTAATGAAAGCTTCACTCCTGCCAATGAATCAATAATTAAGGAAACACAAAAAAAGTATACACGGGGAAATCCCTATTTTCTATTCCTGGGACTAGTACATCCGCGTAAAAATCTGACCCGGATAATCGAAGCCTTTAATCGATATAAAAAAACGACAAATAGCAATACACATTTACTTGTTGCAGGATCGACAAAATATCAAACCAGAGATACATTGTCGGCCTATAAAAATTCACCCTATAATAACGAGATTGTATTCACTGACCGTTTACCGGAGAAGGAACTTATACATGTAATGGGTTCAGCTTTAGCACTGGTGTATGCTTCTCCTTTTGAAGGATTTGGAATTCCCATACTCGAGGCTATGTCGTGTGGAGTACCAGTAATAACTTCCAACGTTACCTCCATGCCTGAAATAGGTGGTAATGCAGTATGCTATGTCGATCCCCGATTGGTGAATTCTATTGCCGATGGCATGCTTAAAGTTAGTAACGATCGGGAATTCAGAAATGAACTCATCAGAAAGGGTTTAGAGCAGCAAAAAAAGTTTTCATGGGATCGCACTGCTCAAGGCTTATGGAAAAGCATTGAAATCACTGTCAAGGAATCTAAAAAGTAACATAAATCCCGATAAAAGACGATCTAAATACTGTTATGTAAAGAAAAAAATGAATATTTCTGTCTCAAAGTATTGACTGGTAACAACTTGTTTTTTATTTTTGTTTCCCCCTAATCTCAAACACTCAACCTATGAATCTTAAGCCCTATCGCCTGATTTGCAGCCTAATGTTCCTTTCTGTTTTAACTATTCAGCCAAAGGCTACCAAACCCGAAAACTGTTTACTATTTTCAATTACATCGCAAAATACAGCACGTTTAGGTGTGATAAATACAGGAAGAAGGTCACTTGATCTGACTATAACAAATTCAGCAGGTGAAATATTCTATACGAAATCGGTACGTGGTGAGAATAACTTTTTCCAAATGCTCAATCTGGCTAATATGCCTGATGGTAATTACACTGTTAAACTCATTGACGGAACTAATACCACTGAAAAACTTTTCACGATATCAAATTCGCTGGCAAAAATCATAAAAACAGGTGAAATACTCGAGCCCAAGTTTATTATGCCCGACGAACGAACACTTATTATCAGTTATTTTAATAAGCATTCGAATGCTATAAATATCTTCTTTATGTTAGATGATGAGATAGTATTTGAGGACAGAGGTTTATCGGATATAGCATTAAGTAAACGATATTCTCTAAAACAGCTGCCATCCGGAAAGTATATAGTAAAGCTTTATTCGGGAGGTAAAGTTTTTAGTTACCCTCTCGTCCTAAATTAAGTCTTTAATGAATTTCTCAAGTTTCAATACATCCGTATTAATAGTTATCAAATTACTAATCTGCACTTATGGCATATGGGCCCAGGATGCAGAGCAACATTATAAATCGAGTCTGATTTACTCGGATAAAGGCGCCTATCAGCAAGCACTTCATACTATAAATAAAGCCATCGCCCTCGATACCACAAAAGCAGATTATTTCCTGCAACGTGCCGAAGTTTATTACCTTCTTGGAAGTTATGACAATACGATTAAAGATTGTTATACTACCTTAAAGTTAAGATCCGATGTTCCCGAAGTATATTTGCTGAGGGGCAAAGTATGTATAATAACAGAAAGTTATGGGCCAGCAATTCTGTTCTTTGGTAAAACTCTAAAATATGCTAATAACAATAAACTTCGTTTTGAAGCTTACGTAAACCGGGGAAAAGCCTATCAAGTGCTAAGTCGTTATGAGAATGCCCTAAACGATTTTAACGAAGCCATTGTCATCGACGATACATCGCTTGATGCTTTATTTCCTCTTTCCGAAACCTATCTTCAGGTAAAAGAATACGATCAGGCTTTACAAATATTAGATAAAATAATTATTCAAAATACGGAGTATGCTCCTGCATACGAGTTATTAGGCAGAATTGCCCGTGAAAATAACGATTTTCCAAAAGCTGTTAATGCTTTTGAGAAATATGCCGTGTTGAATCCGAATGATGTTAACGCACATAATACTCTAGCCGAACTATTTTTACAGATCAATGAACTTGATAAAGCTATGAACACCCTAAATAACTCGCTGGCTATCGATCCGCTTGATCCAAATGCCTATAAGATCAAAGGATTAATTTATGTGGCCCAGGGTAATACTGAAAAAGGATGTAGTACGCTTTTTCGAGCCATGCAGATTGGTTACTTCGAAAAATACGGATACGATCTGCTTGATATCTACCTCGAAAAATGTGAAGAATAAACCGCTTAAATACCTCTCCGAAAAAAGTATTGATACTCAAAAACCCTTTATTTTATATTTAATACCACAGGTTATCCAGTGCCCGGGTTGATATATGCTGCCTACATCGATATAATGTCGATCAAATAAATTTGTAGCTTCGGCATAAAAAGTAAAACCTTTAAGATAATAGCTTAGTCGCAAATCGGTAAGCCAGTAAGGAACAAATTTATTTTTCTGATATACTCCTTCTACAAAGTCATATGTCAGGTAATATCCCTCTCGGGCTATATAACCAATATTACATGCTACGGTTAAACTTTGCATGATATTTTTTTCCAACATGGCAGAAAACTTATGACGAACATTAAAGAATTTTGAAACATTGCCCGGTATCTCTTTATGCATGTCGATAAAAGTGTAATTTAACCTGATGTTGTCTAACATTAAATTCAGATACGGTATTTTGGCAGCATCGAAAATCCCTGTAAATTCAATTCCCTGGCTATTATATTTTTTCGCATTTATTGGACTGAACCTGAAATTATCTTCGAACCATACCCAGTCGATAACATTATGACCTATTTGATAAAAACAGTTTAGTGTTATATTTATCTTATGATTCAAATACCGTATACCCCCGCTCAAAGAATGTTGGGAATAGGGTTTCAGCTCGTTGTTGCCTTCATTATCTGGATCTTCATAAGTAAGATCGGTAAAGGTGGGTAAACCCTGTGCATAATTATAGCTGGTAAATAAGTAAGTGTGTGTTAGCAAGTAAAGCCGGCAATCGATTCCGGGAAATACAGGTAATTCGTCAGGAAGATATGAATTCCAGTTTAACAGAAGGCCACCTGTAATATACAATGGATAAAACTCTGCTGTTTGTTCGATATACATATCAATATTCGAACGATTGTCGGACAGGGTATAAAAAGTCCCCTCATATCCTCTAACAGGAATAACAATACCTTTATCGTACCCAATATTATTACTGATAATATTTTCCGAACGTATATGCCAACCTAAAGAGCTGAGACCTATGCCCGTTTTTCGTTCCAACTCAATCTGAAATCCAAAAACATCGTTGATATGATGATTATGATTTCTATACCACGAAACGGTATCGTATTGTGTGATTTCAGGATTATTTGAAACCGTTATGCTATCTTCAATCTTATAATATTTTTGATCCTCCCTGAAAAGTTCAAACCGATCGATATGCCTTCTCCAATAAACTCGTGTGTTGAGTATTGTCTGCTTCCCCGTTGTGTAGTCAAAAGCTAACAGGTACATTTTATTGCTTTCAAATTGTTCAGGAAATCGGGGAGTATAATAGCTGTTAGCACCAAAAGCCCGGTTGGTGATAGCAAATTGAATGTTCATCCGATTAGTTGTATTTCCAACTTCTCCATTATAGTAGACGCTCTGTTTTCTGAAATCAGTATTATATGTATACCCCGACGAATAAGCATTATTGAAATGTAGCAGATTCTTTACTCCTTTAGTTACAATACCCAGTGAAACCGATCCTGAAAAATAACTGTATTCACCAAGTGATGAAGTCAATGTTAAAAAATTTGTATCGGGAGGCGTTACAAGAATATTCACTGCTCCCGAAAAGGCATTCGTTCCGTAAATTCGAGAAGCTGTTCCGTTAAGGATTTCAACCTGCTTAATCACCTCGGTTTCAACAGGAAGGTTTAAACTCAAATGCCCTGTTTGTGGATCGGTAATATTAATTCCGTTTAATAAAATCAGACTGTGATCAAAAGATCCACCCCGAATACTTACATCAGATTGAATTCCGTTTTTCCCGCGTTGACGAATATCAATATTTCCTGCAAATCGAAGTAAATCACTAATACTCTGTGAGGGGACACACTCAGTTTCAGAAAGAATGCTAACAGCAACAAACTTAGATAATTCGTCTGACACCGTTGAATAATTTGGTGCTATAACTTCAACCTCCTCTATGTCAAGTTTTTTTAAAATCTGAGTTGTATCAGTTTGTGCTCGTACTTTGGAAGATGATGCAATAATTGTATAAACGACTATTAAATTACTAATATGAATAACTTTTCGGAGTGAGAAGAAAACGGCAAATTTTTTACGTGTGAATTTTCGAAAGAAAATTTTTTTCTGAAATGCTAATGAACTCGATTTCATAGGTAGCAGAAATAGTTAAAACGACAGCAAATATAAGCTTTTTCGGTATCAGTATATACGGACACATAACGTACTACCTAAGAAAAAAATACCCTTTAAAACTAAATTCTTGATAAAAAAAGTAACGAACATATTGAAATTATTAGTACTTAAAGGTATTTTAAACTTTGATATAAATAAATAATTATTATTTTTGTTCTTTAACCTGTATTAACAACTACATAAAAATTAAGAACATGAAAAAACTTAGCTTTCTTTTTGTTGCCTTAGCATTAGTTGGTTTCATAGCATTGTCTTCATGTAAAAGCTCAACACAGCCTGCAGAAGAAGCTACTACTGAAGAAGTAGTTGAAGAACCTGCAGAAGAAATGGAAGAAGAAGTAGTTGACACTGCTGCTGTTGCTGAAGAACCTGCCGAAGAAATGGGTGAAGAATAATTGGTATTGAAACCAGACCTAAACCAAACAAGGTATTTAAGCAGGAATTACTCCTGCTTTTTTTTTGTTTAAAATGAAGATTCATTGTATCAGACACGAACCTTACGAAGGATTAGCATTCATTGAAGAATGGATAAATAAAAAGCAGTATAAATTAAGCTATACTTATACATATCGTAATCAGTCATTCCCAGAAGAAATCGATTTCGATTTGCTAATCATTATGGGTGGAACAGCCAGTGTTTATAACCTGTCAGACTGTAAATGGTTATCTGAAGAAAAAAATTTTCTGACAAGAAATATAGAAAAGGGTACAAAAATACTGGGTATTTGTCTTGGAGCACAGCTAATAGCAGATGTTTTGGGAGCAAAGGTTTACCCTGCCGAACAAAAAGAAATTGGCTGGTTTTCTGTCAAGTTCAATCCTGATGTATTAACCAGGCTAAGTTTCCTCCCACAGGAAATTATAACATTTCACTGGCATGGCGACACATTTGATATTCCTTCGGGAACAACAAACCTGGCCTCATCCGATTGCACACCCAATCAGGGTTTTATTATGGGTAAGCAAGTAGTAGCTCTTCAGTTTCATCTTGAAATGAATCGAGAAGGGATTGACAATATACTATCCGGAGTAAGTGATATGTTAAAACCGGAGAAATTTGTTCAGACCGAATCGGGGATAAGAAATAATATCAGTTTCATTAAACAGAACAATCTCCTCATGGAGCAATTTCTGGAATATTTAAGTACCGATTAAAAAATAAATATTATACCCTTTCGACTTCATCAGGATATTTTATTTCGGCCAAAGAACGAATTTCATCGAGGGTAGTAATAAGTCTTAAAGACCTATCCCAAGAAAAAATATCCGATTGCGTTTGACCCTTGTCAAGGCACCTCATTACCTCATCTGCTTCATACTGATAACCATACCCCGGCTCGTCAAATTTATAATGTTTTGTTTTTCCTTTATCAGGAATAATATCGATACTAGTTGGTATGTGCCAGTACCTGTTCAAACGGAGTAGTCCTTTTGTACCATGGATTATCGACTCTACCCGGCCGTTCACAGCTATTGAACTAAACAGTATCGAGAGAATATTTTGCTTATGCATAAAAATCATGGAACAACTATTATCAACCCCTGTTTTATCGAAAGTTGCCAAAACCTGCATTTTTACAGGCTTTCCTACAAGCTCAAGAGCCAGAAAAACCGGATATATCCCGATATCAAGCAGGGAACCTCCGCCAAGCATAGGATTAAAAAGTCGGCCATCGGGATTGTAGTAAGCATGAAAGCAGAAATCGGATTCGATAAGCTTAATTTCGCCAATTTCGCCCTCGTTAATAAGTCCTAAACTTTTGATGAATGATGGGATAAACCGCGTCCACAAAGCCTCCATAAAAAAAACACCTTTTCTCTTGGCTGTTTCGATCATGATTTTATACTGATCGACGTTCATAGCTACCGGTTTTTCACAAAGAACTGATTTTCCATTGTTCAAACACAGTAAAGAATCAGTATAATGACGCACATGAGGTGATGCAATGTAAACGATATCAACTTGCGGATCGGATGCCAACTGCTCATACGATCCGTAATATTTAACAGCTCCATACTTTTGGGCGAATTCTCTAGCCCGATCAATACTTCTCGATCCGATAGCATAAAGTGAAGCATTTGGTAATAACTTCAAATCGTTGGCAAATTTATTCGCAATGCTTCCCGGACCCAATATTCCCCAGTTATATTTTTTGCTCATATCAGGTTATTATAATTGCAGGATATTATCGATAGCTCTTAATTCATCCTGTATAAAATCTGTCTGTTTTATTGCACCAACATTATCAATTAACTGCTTAGGACTACTAGCCCCCATTAAAACGGAAGTCACCCTTTCATCTTTCAACAACCACGCAATAGCCATTTGAGCAAGGCTCTGGCCTCTTTTAATAGCAAGAGCATTAAGTTTCTTTATTTTTTCAATTTTATCGATTGTAATATCCTTTTTCGTTAAAAAGGGTGCTGAAGACTTTGCAGCTCGTGAATCGGCAGGTATACCATTTAAGTAACGATCGGTAAGTAATCCTTGAGCCAAAGGTGAAAAGACGATACAGCCTATACCTGCCAGACTCAGTACGTCAAGCAATCCCTGTTCGGGAGTTCTTTCAAACATGGAATATTTGGGTTGATGAATCAAACATGGTGTTCCGAGTTGCTGAAGAATCTGCGAGGCACGTCGGGTTTGTTCGGGATTGTAATTTGATATTCCGACATATAGTGCCTTGCCTTTCCTTACCAACTGGTCGAGAGCCATCATGGTTTCTTCAAAGGGCGTATTCGGGTCGGGTCGATGCGAATAAAAAATATCAACGTAATCGAGACCGAGTCGTTTTAGGCTCTGATCACAACTAGCAATCAAGTACTTGCGCGAGCCCCATTCACCATAAGGACCCGGCCACATATAGTATCCGGCTTTGGTAGAAATAATCAATTCATCGCGATACGATCGAAGATCTTTTTGAAGAATTTTTGCGAAATTAACTTCAGCAGAACCAGCGGGGGGACCATAATTATTTGCCAAATCGAAATGAGTAATGCCTATATCAAACGCTCTGTGAATAATATTGGCCGCATTACCAAAATCATCCACGTCGCCGAAATTATGCCATAATCCAAGCGAAATGGCAGGCAACTGTAATCCTCTCTTCCCACACCGACGGTAAACCATTTGTTCATATCGGTTTTCCTCTGGCAGATATTTGCTTTCGTTCATATTAATTGCTTTAAGTGAGTGATTCGTTTATTAATATGAAAGACTGGTTGTTTTAATTTTATTATAATAAATATAAGATTCATTTAGCTGGAAAATGGATATGTTGTATAATAAAAAACCAATATTTACTACTAATAATTATAGTTTTCAGAACAGACTTATACGTTTAGTAATTATTCCCATTGGGCTCAGGAAATTAATGACATATGTTCCCTGCGTCAGGTTACTTACATCGATTATACCACTTTTAGTATTTTTGTTAAGACTGCCCGTACAAACTATCTGACCAGCAAGATCAATGATTGAATATGTATATACTGTTTCTGGAATTTCATTGAACCAGTAATAAATAAATTCAGATGCCGGATTGGGATACAATGTAACACTTTCATCTTCAATCTGGATTATTGATTCGGGTTCCACTGGCCCGGCATCCGGATCGATCAGTGTCAGCGTTCCAAACAAGCTGGCATTTATATAGCTGTCGTTGCTTTCACTTTCCGATAAATATTTGGAACCTATAAAGTTTTCCCGGTAAGCGCTGGCATCATTATCGCAATATGCCAAAGAAAAACCCATCTCTTTCCCATGAATTAAAGTTACAGGAACGCTCGATTCATCTTCATAGGTGTCGTCAAAAATTTTAATAGACAATTCCCAAGTATAAAGACTATCCAACTGATTTCGTGCAGCATCGATATGCGAATTAAATAATTGCGGCCCGCTTATTCCATTATCTACTACATCGAAAACCGTACTTACATGATATGCGAAGGCGTTGAAATTATACTGGTGGTTTCCTCCTGAATGATCTTCGTCGAGAAATACTTCGACACAGTCATCATTCCAATAATTATCTAAGGGATTACTGTAAATATCATAAATTACATCATCGACAATTTCAACCAGTAACAATAACCTGTCATCGGTCCAACTTAATTTAAACTTGCCGGTAAAATCTTCAGGAGCAATATAATCATTATAGGGCAACCATACAAAATCGATAGGATACCAGCTTACCGAATCCCAGCAGGCATCAGTTGCATTTCCGTCAATAATTGGGGTTTCAGAGGCTTTGTATGCAATAAATGAATCCTCGGCAGAAATATCTATTCTATCCAGACATCCGATAAAAAAATCATGGACATTGTATGCATGGAGTTCAATTGATGCGGTTGATGCCGGCGGATCTACTGTTTCAAACAGTAGCACTAGTGAATCAGGAGTTACACTTACCGAAGAGCCCTCACCTATCTCCGTTCCCTCGCTGTTTAAAAATTTGATATGCAATTCTCCCTCATGAAATACTCCGTATTCACCCCATATCATTTTGGATGGCCGGTGATATACGAGTTTCTTTGTAACCATACCTGCATGATTAGCATTGTAGATGGATCCCGAATTCTGTGAAGCATACCAGTCTTCAATAAACACAATACTATCATTCGCAGTAATATTTATCAAAGGACCAAGTACTTCAACTTCAATGTATTCATTTCCTCCGGCAGAATAAAATTGAACCATTGCACCATCATCTGAATAATCCGCACCTTCAACAATATCGAATATTTTTGCATAAGTCTGGTTATCCCTTTCATCAGCATAACAAGTCCATCCCTCAGAAGTAATGGCAAAGGTTTTACCGGTAGCACCTATAAATTTCGCCTGGTAGATTCCCGGTAAAGCTTCACTGATCGAAAAACCTTCACCCCAATAA
>CAYMQP010000075.1:0-14208 GCA_964392505.1 uncultured Bacteroidales bacterium | reverse complement strand
GGATAAGATCATTTACCGTACAGGCAGATTGTTTCTTCTCTTTAATTATTTGAAGAAAATTATGGTACATAGCATTATGCCCCTTATCTCTTCTTAGTTTTCGTTTTACAACTCGTACTCCGTTATTTTTAATGTGGATCATCGTCATAAAGTCATTAATAAAGATGGTCTCATTATCGAACCGGACTTCTATTTTTTCCTGGACGCCCCTCATGGAATTGCCCTTATCGGAAGCCGTCAGGTTTAACAGGGAACCATTTTTATAAAGCACTGAAACAGTAAGGGTTTCCCTTTCATCCGGGTGTGCAATTAAATTTAGCTCAATAGGAATACTGTCGATCCAGTAATTTGCCAGGTCGAACCAGTGCACGGCATTTCCGGTAACCCGGGTTCCCTGGTTCTTCCACAAGTACCAGTGATTGGTACTGATCAGGACTTCTTTTACGGAACATGTGATAATTACCGTTTTATCTTTCACTTTTTCTTTTATATACCGGCTGAACCCAATAAAACGGCGGTTGAATCCCATTTCGATGGAGGCACCTTTTCTATATAATTCCAGTAATTTTTCGAGATCATCCAGGGTTACCGTGGGAGGTTTTTCTATAAATATTTTGGTATTAGGATTTACAGTATGGATCTCATAGGCCAAAGTAGCGTGGCTGGAATGATAGGTGGCAATAATGGCTACGGGATTCCTGACTTTTGCCAGGAGGGTATATGAACCTGATGGTATTAAGAAGCTATATTTGAAATTGTAGGTTTTTTTAAAATGTTTCGTTACATCCGCTTTATAATCTACACAAGCTAGTTTATTCATGTTTTTTCGGAAATGCTGAATAACGAACATCCTGATATAGCCTCCCAGACCATAAATAAACAAACCCTCCGGATATTCTTCTTCAAATTCTTTATGCTTTACAGGTAGTGAAACAGGATAGGAAGTATTGATACCGAAAATGTCATAGTGTTCCTCATCTGCAAATTGTACAAATTGTTCTATATAATATTCCAGGTTTTCTGATACCTGATCAAAATTGATTTCAGCAGGGGGATAAAACCAGTTACGGAGAACGAAATCATCGGGATTTTTTTGTGACTGCACAGAAATATTCAGATAATGTTCCTTATTATATTCGATTTCCAGGAAGGTCAGATACCGTTTTTGAGACTGTTTATGTGCTGTATATTTTCGGAAGGTACTGATAATTCCTTCCCTGAGCATGAAGTACAAGATCTTAAGGTATTTGTTGCTGAATTCGGGCCTGTCCCTGTCAGTATTCTCAAATTGATTAATGGTTATTATTTTGATATCAATAAGTTCTTTAAGAACAACAAGATCGTTCATTAAAATTAAATTATAGAGTATAGGTTCAAAACTAACTAAATTAAGTTTTAATTCTATGAAATTCCCCTATATTGATAGTGAATAACCATTACTGCTTATACTTTATTAATCGAAAAAACAAATTGTAATTTTATTCTATAAAAATCGGGAATAAATTCTTATTACTTAATAACTCAATATTAAAAAGTATCAATCAGACTCAAATAGATCTCTTTATACTTTTTCCATTCAGGAGCATTAAAACAGCTATTATGCCAGAGTAATACAAAATCGCCCCGGTATTTTTTAACTGTTTCAACGAGATCTTTTGCTTTATCCTCCAATTGAGAATTGTTAAGGTTTTTATGATCAAACACTAGCGACTTATCCATGATGGTCAGAGGCCTTTCTTTAAGCCGGAGCTTTTCTCTGGTAAGAAAGTTAAAGACACGATATGCATAACAGGAACCTGTTCTGAAACCGGGCTCATCATCATACGAAAGCGACGAATCCCATTCCATACCCATGTCGTTCCATATTTGCCAAGTTTTTGGAACTTTAAATTGTAAAAAATGTTGCCTACCAAACAAAATATTTTGAGGTGAATGTTTTTTCAGGTGATCTAATTCTTTTTTCCAGTTATCAGCTAAATCACAGGTATTAATATCGGGATGAAATCCAATACAATGTCCACGACGGGTTATGTTATGCATCAATGTATAGACAAACGGATGAGATAAGGTGTAACCAGCTGTATTAAGATTACTTAGTTTACTCATAAAAAAGAAATATGATTTAAGGTAATGGCCTTCCGAAATATCCATCAGATAATCGAATGTGTTAAAGGGATCGTTCTTTAACTTTAACTTTGTTTTTACCAAATCAGTGATATTACCAACGAAGGCTCTGATACTTTTCCTTTTTATAATATCGCCAATGAGAGAACGAATTGTTGTGGAGAGATTATACCATTTTAAAATATAATCGACATCATGAGTCAGATAAGGTGTAAAGGTCCTTTCTTTTCTTCTGGAACTACAACCTAAGTACTGCATCAAATTCCACAGGAATTCACAGTATTCATTAACTACAGGTCGGTACAGGAAGTTATTCTTAAATGCAATGCTGGATTTTCCCGAAAAACGGTCCAAATCATCTTTTTCTTTGCTTACATATTCTTCCCATCGGGTAAGCATTAAAAAAGACGAGGCAAAAATATCGATACCGCACATTATTTCTTTTTCTCCGGAAGTAAGTTCTTTAACTTCAAGAAAGGATGTTCCGTAAATTATCGGTATATCAGTTTCCGGTAAAAATTCATTTTTAGTATAATCGATCTTATTCGGGATATTCTCAATGCTGAGATACTCCAGATCGTTTTTGAATTTTGAAAAAAAATGATCCTGAATAATGATCATATTTTTATTTTCCAGGATGATTTCGTAATGGTCTAATTCATTTCGTGACTCAAGACGATATTCTAAAGTCAGAAATTCACTAAAAAGTATTTCAATAATGTAGCTGCGTTCTTTGTTATTATTGTCAGGACAAAGAATAGTGATCATCAGGACTTTATTTTGATTTTGATCAGGAATGAGGTTATTCTTTCCGCCGCTTTTCCATCGCCATAAGGATTGTGTGCCCGGGCCATTGAATTGTAATATTCCGGATCCTCCATCAAATTAACAATTTCACCGACAATCTTCTCCCGGTTCGTCCCAACAAGCTTCACAGTTCCGGCCTCGACAGCTTCAGGACGTTCGGTGGTTTCGCGCATTACAAGAACCGGCTTTCCTAAACTGGGTGCCTCTTCCTGTATTCCTCCACTATCAGTTAGAATAATATGCGATTTATCCATCAAGTATACAAAAGGAAGATATTCAATAGGATCAATCAGATAAATATTCTTTATTCCTTTTAAAATTTCATAAACGGGTTTCTGGACATTAGGATTCAAATGAACCGGATATAGCAGATCCATTTCCGGATATCGAATGGCTATATCTTTAATGGCATTACAAATATTTATAAATCCTTCGCCAAAATTTTCTCTTCGATGACCGGTAATAAGAAGCAATTTCTTTTCAGGTTTTACCCGGTATCCTTTCGAATCGATAAAAGAAATCAGTTCTTGTTGGATAGCAGAATCTTTCTTTATTTTATCAATTACAATGTAAAGTGCATCTATTACTGTGTTACCTGTTACAATTATATTCTCTTCGCTGACATTTTCTTTTAGCAGATTCTTTTTGGCCCATTCGGTAGGTGCAAACTGATAGGTTGTAAGGCAACGGGTAATCATTCGGTTCATTTCTTCGGGCCATGGGGCATAAATATTTCCAGTTCGTAAACCTGCTTCCACATGCCCGACAGGAATTTGCTGGTAAAATGAAGCCAGTGCAGCAGTTGTTGATGTTGTTGTATCACCGTGTACGAGGACAATGTCAGGCCTGAACTCTGTAAGTACATCGCGCATTCCTAATACAACCCGTGAAGTAATGTCGTACAAATCCTGACCGGCTTGCATAATATTCAAATCGTACCAGGGATCGATTTCAAAGATATTTAATACCTGGTCTAACATTTCGCGATGCTGTGCCGTGATACAAACACGACTTTCAAAGATATCATCGTATTTCGCCAATTCCAGTACCACAGGGGCCATTTTGATGGCTTCAGGCCGGGTTCCGAATACGACCAGAATTTTTTTTCGAGTTTCTTTCATTTAAAATGAGCTTCTAACACCACAAATATCGATGATAACTTTTTCTACCGGAATAGAAAGATCTTTAAATTGTTTGTGTGCCACCAGGAATAAAACTATATCCGCTTTGGTAATAGCTTCATTATAATTAGTGAGAGTCAGATCCGAATATTTTTTAACATTAGGTTCGGCAACCAGCGGATTTATACCTTTTGAAATCAGGTCATGGACAATATGAAGAGATGGTGATTCCCTTAAATCGTCAATATCGGGCTTAAAAGTGATACCCATACACGCCACAATAGGTTCTTTTTTATTTTTTTGTTTGAATTCCCCGATTGCTTGTTCTACTTTCTCAATAACCCATAAGGGTTTTCGATTATTGATTTCTCTTGCCATCCGGATAATGCGTGCATCTTCTTTTCCCTCGGCAACAATAAACCACGGATCGATTGCAATACAATGACCACCAACACCGCTGCCAGGTTTAAGAATATTAATTCTCGGGTGCCGGTTTGCCAGATTTATCAATTCCCAGACATTAATACCGAATTTATCGCAAAGTATGGAAAGCTCATTGGCAAAAGCTATATTAACATCACGACAGGCATTTTCAGTAAGTTTCGACATTTCGGCGGTACGTGAATCAGTTACCAATACCTCACCATGAACAAACGTTTTATAAAACCTCTGAACTCTCCTGGCTGCCTCTTCTGTAATACCTCCGACAATTCTATCGTTTTCCACTAATTCCCGCATAGTCTGCCCGGGTAACACTCTTTCTGGTGAATAAGCAATATAAAAATCTTTTGCACTTCCTTTCTCTTTCAGGATTTTAGCAACTTTTTCAGTTGTACCTACCGGTGATGTGGATTCAAGAATAATAATATTTTGATTCTTTATATAGGGAGCTATTGCATCGGCAGCCTGGATAACATAATTAATATCCGGGTTATTATCCCGATCAATCGGGGTCGGCACTGATATCATAAAAATATCAGCATAATCAGGCTTAAGGGAAGCTTTCAGATTACCGGATTGTACCGCCGATTTTACAAAGGCATCTAATTCCGGCTCAACTATATGAATCTCGCCTTTATTGATAATTTCAACAACTTCAGGTTTAACATCAACGCCATGAACAGCGTACCCTTTTGTTGCCAGCAAAGCAGCAGTGGGGAGGCCTATATACCCCAATCCCATTAAACAAATTCTTTCCTGCATAGTACTATATGGTTAATGCTAAAATTAGTTACTAAAAGTATTGATTAAATCCATCGATTCTTTGATATGATCGCGCGAGGAAGCTCCAAACAAAATCGATTCTATTTTTTTCTGTTTGCATACATAATCAAATGCTTCTGCAGGACGAAGCGCTCCTGCAGCCAATACCTGCATAGCAATGGGCCGAAACTCCCTTTCGGCTATTGTTTTTTCATATACTGTTATACCTCCCGACATTCTAAAACCTATCTTGTTAATGGAGCTACACACAATCGGATTTTTTATACCCAACTCGTCGAATACATCAAGAAGCATGGGAAGGTTCATGGTTATGTAACCCGGTTCAACGTTGTATTTTTTAATAATATATTCGTGATACGCCTTAAAAACTTCTTTCATGCCCAAACCAAGAATTAAATCGGTTAAAACATTCTGAATAAAAATAACCGGAGTATCAATACCCCTGAACATCTTCATTTCAGCGTCGATAAGTAATTCTCCCATGGAAATGAAGTCTTTTTTTGCAAAAGCCAGGCCTCCTTTGGCAAAGGTAGTGAATATGTTACCCGGAAGGTATTCTTTTAACGCACCAATAATTCCTAACTCCGTTACAGCATTGGCATATTTATGCGCATAGGGCATACAGGGATATATTTTGAAACCTTTATATTTTTCAGGATTTTTCCTGATATGATTGCAGATACCCGAAATACGGTCGTGCGTTGTACACATAAACGTTTTAATTCCCAGTTCAATAGCTATATCCAGCACTTTAATAATAGCTTCGTTTGTTCTGAACCGGATTGATTGCGCTCTTGCTTTTTCGTCGGATAAATGATTAACAGCAAAAAACTGGTTATCGCCAAATAGTATTCTATCCATCTCCTGTTTATTTTTGAGATTTACGTTTCATTTGCTCAATTATTTTATCGGTGTGTAACGCGGTAGCAAATGAATTAATATTGTCAGTATTATTGTTTTTTATACTTTGAGCAAAATAGTCAACCTGTTCAGAATATTCTTCCCCCCTTAAATAAAAATCAACTTGTTCTGTTATGTCGGTAATATACCGCATATTCCATCCTTTCTCAAGTTGAAATTCTTTATTTTCTTTTTTTAAATAGATTTTCATTTCCTGTGCATCGGAGAGAATTTTTCCCTCCTTACCAAGTATGGTAAGCTGAGTGGACATTTTCCGGTAGGTTTCATCGCTCCAGTTAACACTTAGCTGGCCGCTGATTCCATTATGGATATGTAATCCACTGTATACGGCATCTTCAACCTGCTTTGAATAGATCTTCTTTAACATGACTCCATCAACATCGCTGATATCACCAAGAATATATTCAATCAGATTCAATACATGCGATGCATAATCGAATAAACAGCCACCGCCTTCGCTACTATCCGATCGCCATGTACTCTCCTTGGTCTTTACTACAACAGGTCCATATGCTTCACCCAGAAAATGATAGATTTCACCAATTACTCTTTTTTCAACCAGTTTCTTTAAAAAGTTAAATGTACCCAGAAACCTGTTATGATAACCTACCTGGTTATTAAGATTCTTCTTATTTGCCAGGTCAACCATTTTCTGACCCTGATCGACAGTAAGACTAAAGGGTTTTTCACAAAAGACATGGATATCTCTTTCAAGAGCATATATTACCATATCGGCATGATATTTAGTAGGTGTTGCAACAAACAGGGCATCAAGGTTTGACTCATTGATTATTTTCTTGTAATCGGAAAAGATTGTATAGTTCCCATATTTCTTCAATGCCTGTAAAACTAACGATGATGTGTCGCAAACGGCAACCAGATCCAAATCGGGATGGGCATTGATAATTGCGGCATGTGAAAGCCCCATTTTTCCAAGTCCAATTATTCCTGTTCTTATCATATCGATTTTAAATAGCTAATTTATTGATTAGTAAATTTTTAATAAGCATGTAGGTTTCTTTACCTTTTTGCAATAACTCCTTATTAGGGTCCTTTTTCTCCATACTTTCAAGATATTCTAACACAAACCGACCGGAAAGGTTAGGTTCATGGATCATCATATTGTTTTTAATTAGATACTTATCGACATCCAGCAACTCGTCCTGATAAACCGAAATGGTTGGTATTCCCAATACCGCAAGTTCGCGGGTCATAGTTCCGCCGGCACCTATAAATAATTTACAGTTGCCTGCTATTTCTTCCAAGCTCAAAGGTTTTGTCTGAACTACCACGCCTTCAAATTTGCTTCCTTCATAATGTTTAGCTTGCTCAGTGCCACGGGGTAATAGTACTACTTTTATTTTATCTTTTAATAATAATAATAACTCATCCATGAAATTGCGTGATCCCTTATAATATTGTGCTATCCAGGGTTCCGGACGAATATAAACGATTTTTTCAGTTGTATTTGACTTTTTTATTTCCGCATTCCAAAGGTATACGCCTTCTTTCACACCTGGGTATTGGATGATTTTTTTATCTTTTGCCCATTGTTTATATACTTTTTTTCGATCGAGAAATTCCGGAACAAGAATTTTATTAGCAAATAAAAATGAGGGTATATTACCCATGGCATGCTCGTTATCATTCATATATATTGATGGGATGCCCAGAAACCAGGCTGTAATTGGACTATGAAACGAACTTTGCGAAATGGCTATATCGGGCTTAATCTTACGCAGGTAACGAACCAATTGCCATACACGAATTGGATAGCCAAATAACTTGCTGAATAATTTACCTCCATAATGTTTCCCAACAACGGTATATTTAAATCCGTGCAATTCAAGTAAGTCAATTGTATTAGCAAGGGGCCGACATGTGATTATGATATCATGTTCACGCGAAAGATCTTTGATCATCGCAGAGAACATATTAATGTGCGGTGAATTAGATAAATCGAACCAGATTTTCATGGTTGGGTGTTATATGAATCCCAAAAATAGTGATGATATATAATAATCTGAAGTAAGCCAGCACTATATTTGATTAAACATAGGATTCATTACTCGGTTTGTTCATTTTATTTTATAAAAGATAAATAATCGGACGGTATTTCCTTTTTAATAGCCAGTAAATACATGCTTAGAGCATAAAACATCCATGCTTGTGCCCATCGTATATAGGGTATTCTGGAAGTAAAGTATTTATTGATTTGATAATAGAAATACCCTTTCACATCCTGCATATTCGCGATAGTCCATTTAAGGACTTTATCAGCCAGATCTCTTTGAAAATTCAACCTATTAAGCCGGTATAATGTGATGATTAACTGTGCCGGAGCATGAATATCAATGGGATATAGTGAGTTATTATAATACTTACATCTGCCATCATCAAGGAAAAATGTGTTTATATAGTAACTGAATCCTTTATCTATATAGGTCTGAAAAGAATTGTCGCCTGAATATTTCTGATATTCTGCAAGACATTCCAAATTATATCCGGTATGAAAATTGTCAATCCACTGATGAAAAGGTAATGTACTATAAGTCCATGAACCATCATCTTTCTGATGTTTCGTACAGAATTCAATCGACTTCTTAGCCTCAGTAAGTATTGATTTTTCCATTGTATAATGAAAAGCGCGTGCCAGAAATCTCGATCCTAGAAGTGTTGCATTAAAAACTTGAGAATTATCCAGAGGCGAATATGAGAAGCAAAAATGCTTATCTTTATCATAGGTGCGGTTAAGATCTTTTAAAATAAAATCAGTTATTGACAATGCTTCCTTAAGAATTTTTTCATCTTTTAGAATATCGTAGGCATCAAAAAGTGCATAACCGATAAAAACCGATGGTACAATAGTAGGAGTATATTTGGTTTGAAAAAAAGCCCTGGATTCCCAATCGAAATTATACCCCCAGCAGTTTCCGGAATATCCGGGTGTTCTAAGCTCAAGTAATTTTTGAATTAAATACCTGATATGCTCGAGATATTCCTCTTTAGGATTGACTTCATATAAATTACAATATCCGTTTAGGAATAGTCCCAAACCCTTAGGATTGTAATCTTTTGAAACTAAAAATGGTTTTCTCAGATTAATCGGATTTCGTTTGAAGGTTTGAATCCATGCTAATCGAAATAACTTACTATTCCTGATTATAGGTAAAGCTTTAAAGACTTTACTATTTAAGCCATCATAAGGATCCCATCCTTTATATTTTTCCGATTCACAATAGGTTATTAGTTTGTTATAACTTTCTATTATCGGTTTCAGCATAACAGAGTGCGTAAACTAGTATTAGAAGTCAGAATTTTATTTCCTGAGGCAATCCCGTTGATAATGATTCAACGATTTTAAATGTTGTCAGGGTTGTCAGGCAAATCGAGCGGAAGTCGATCGGCATAGGATTACCATGGGTAACAGCCTTAATAAACTCTGTCACCTCCTGTTTATGTCCTTTACCCGTGTCCTTAAACACTTTTTTCTGATTATTACGAAACAGGATGCCCTGTTTAAAATCGTCGATAATAAAAACCACATTTCCACCAAAAATTTCAAAACGCTCTTTCGGAAGAGCTTTATCTCCGTTGGCAGTATAAACCAGCGTACCTACGGAACCATCGGAAAACTTGAGGTTAATGGCAATATTATCATCGTTTTTGATTTTATCGCTTGCCGTGTCGATACATTCAGCATACACTTTTATTGGTTCCGCATCAGTAAAGAACTGCATAAGATCGATAAAATGACAAACTTCTCCGATAATTCTGCCAGCGCCGGCCTTGGTTTGGGTCCAATGGTCTTTGGGTATAAAACCTGCATTTACCCTGAAATTCATAACCAATGGTTCACCAATGTTTTTAAATTCGTCTTTCGCTTTGATACTTACTTCTGCAAATCTCCGGTTAAAGCCTACTAACAGAACCGGTGAATTTTGGGAATCATAAACCTTTACAACTTCGTTTAACTCTTTTGCGTCCAGTGCAAGAGGTTTTTCAACAAACACTTTTTTGCCTTTCTTAAGACATTCTATAGCGTATTTCGCATGCGTATCGTGTTGGGTAGCAATAAAAACAGTATTGATATCCTGGTTGTTTAGTATGTCCACAGGATTAGAAGATGCCTTATTAAAACCAAATTTATGGGCCACATTCTTGGCATTCATACCGTTGCGTGTAATAACAGTATCTAACGAACCCAACCGTTTTGCATTTGGTAAAAGATATGACTGTGCAAAACTTCCTGCACCTATAAAGCCAAGGTTGACATGCTGAACAGGATTCGAATTAACAAGGATTTCAGTCTTTTTTTCAGTCTTTTCACTAGGATAATTAAGCACAATTCCCACATAATTTTCTTTGACTTTGCCCAGAATAAGATCGTATGCCTTAACGGCATCATTAATATCAAAAACATGCGTGGTAAGTGGTTTCAAATCGATTGATTTATTCGCTACAAGCTGCAAAAATGCTTCCATATTACGTTGTTCAGTCCAGCGCACATAACCATACGGGTAATCAATTCCTTCCTCTTCATACTTAACATCGTATCTTCCCGGTCCATAGGAACAGGACATTTTTAATTCCAGTTCCTTTTGATAAAAATCTGGGTCGCGTGGAACATCCATCTTAACAGCCCCCACAACAATTACACTTCCCTTTTTTCGCAGGATCTGTGCTGATAATTCGATGGGATCATTGGTTTGTCCTGCAGCCGTAATAATAGCGCTGTCAAATCCATTACCCATTGTGAAATTCTCACAAGCAGAAATAAGGTTGGGGTTATTGCGTTGGAATGCCTGTCCCACATTCAGGGAATTAACCACATCGACTATTCTTTTTGAGACATCAACGCCAAAAACATTGCATCCATTGGCTTTAAGTATTTGGCATGTTATCTGACCCAATAAACCAAGTCCAATTACACAAACATTATCTCCAATTTTAGGGTCAGCCTGACGAACACCCTGCAAGGCAATTGCTCCGAGGGTAGTATAACTGGCATCTTTTAAATCAACATTTTCAGGTACTTTGGCTATCAGGTTTTGTGGAACACAAACTATTTCGGCATGTGAGGCATAGCCCAGCCCGGCACAAGCTACATGATCACCTGGTTTAAATTTATTTTCGGTATCCATAGAAGCTAATACAATGCCTGCACTGCTGTATCCTAGTGCTTTCAGTGAGTCAAGCTTAGTTCTAACTTTTTCGATAGTGGCCTTTAGTCCTTCTTTTTTATAGTTTTGAATAACTTGTTTTACTAAATCAGGTCTTTTTTTTGCTTTACCTATTAAACTAGCTTGTGCCGTACTTACTGTGGTTTTTTCAGTACCTGCACTTATTAATGAATAATGATTAGCCACTAGCACAAAACCATCGCTTAATGCAGGCACAGGTAATTCATCAACATATAACTCTCCGGTCTTAAAATTTTGAATCAATTGTTTCATTAAACTAATTTTTAAATATTGATACTAATTTATTGAAAAGGTTAACTCGTTCCATGCTCTTGGAATAATTCGATTAAACGTTCCATTCTTTTATCCCAGGTATTTTTTTTAGCATATTCAATTCGTTGTTTGATGAGTTCATGGGTATTTTCCTGATGCGCTTTAATCATCAATTCCGGAAAATCTTCTTCTTTATCAGCAATATAAATAAAACCATCAGGCAGATCAATATCTTTCAATCCAGCCATTCGGGAAATTACTACAGGTTTACCCAGAGCTAGGTATTGATAAGTTTTACTTCCCAGCCCGACTCCAATCTGGTCATTATTAGTAATGGTTGGGGAATAGGGTGCAATAGCCACGTCAAATGTGTTTATTTCTTCGTATAGGGCTTTCCCATACAGGGGGCCTTTAATAAGAACTTTATTTTTGTCTTTAATATGACTGAGGAAACTACTGTCAATGGGGCCGATTAGAGAAATGGTTATATCCTTGTTTTCCAATAAGGAATTTATTAAGTGGTAGGATATGCTATATAATTTAATGAATCCGACAAGACCCACTTTTATTAACGGTTTTCCAGAGGGTAACATAACCGGATTCAGCTGGTATTTATTAATATCGGGACTACCAAGCGGTATTGTATAAGAATTAGTATTAAAAGGTGCTAATTTTTCTTTAAGTAATTCCGAAACTCCTACACAGAATGTAGCTTTATGGCTTACTGTGGAAAAACATTTCTCGTGGTAACGGGAAATAAAAACCGGATTAATTTTTTTACTAATTGCCACAAAACTATCGTTACAGTAAAAAATAATATTTTTAAAATAATTATACAGTCTTATGGCCGTAAAATCAAAGTTAATAACCAGGAATTTGTTATAATTCTTAATTAATTTCCTGAATAGCCAAATTTGATATAGTTCATTGATAACCCGCAAGCGATACCGAATCTTATTACCAACCGGGAAATAGGGTGTCAATATAGTCAGATTGTCGTCGATCCTGTTTTTTTGGATATGAGGCCAACCCGGTTTGTTCGCTGCCACGAATACAACCTGATGGTTCAAAGCAAGGGCTTGAGCAACCTGATGCCTGGCCCGGGGGGGCTCATTCCAATGGGTAAATGTGTTAATCAGAAATTTCATTTAATTATTTACTCATTCAACCACTCATTAATTTTCAATGAAAATTGTGACCAGTTATTTTTTTCAATAAATGAGGCTATCCTATCAATGTTATGATTCATAGCTGAGTTCATATTTTCATCAATTAATTGAAGAAGTTCTTCATATGTCCGGAATGTTTGTATTAATTCATCTTCTGCTGCATCGTGAAATGCACCGACAGAAGGAGCTAATATATTCGCTCCGTATGATAATGTATCCATTAAGACTCCCGAACTGAGAACGCTATCACTCATATAAGTAAAAATGACATTTTTTGTATCAGCAATATTTTCTTTCAGTTCTTTCTCAGGAATATACCTGTCATCAATATGAATATTGCTATTTGATAGTTTCATAATTTCATGTTTATAGCTTTCAGGTTTGATCTTTCCGATAATTTTTATTTTATACTTCAGCTGTAATTTATTGTCATAAAGATATTGAAGAAATTTATCAATACCCTTATAGGGTATGATGGATCCCCAGATCAGAATATCATATTTCGGATTACTTTTAAAGTGAATAAATTTTTTTTCCAGAGGGTGGGGAAAATATTTTATTTTATCATAATTATTTAACCGGTAATTATTGGCATATTTTATACCCTCACGAGAATGTGTGATAATAAAGTCGCTCTTTAAAAATAAAAACCTGAATAAATATTTTTTAAAATTATAATTTGAGTTATAATGCGACATTTTATTATGAAGTGTCCAGATTATTTTTACTTTTCTTATTTTAAGATAATGAACCAGAATAATAAAAAACAGCCCCTGTATCCATCCTCCTCTTTTATCGGGTAAATCTTCGACCCAATTAAAAAAAATATAATTGATTTTCTTTAGATAAGAAAAGATATCAAATATGCCGTTTGTAGCGGGTTTATCTTTATTTAAAAATTGGAAGTATTTTTCCAGACTGGATATCAGGTTATCAAGGTAAGGATTGGGTATGATCTTATGAGTATAGGCAGTAATAGGATATATATAGACGTTTTTCATGAATTATTAATTTTATTTTTTTTCAAACCAAAAACAACCAATAATTTCCACTTAAAGAAGCCTCCGAATATCTCAATATACAACCATATTAAGGGCAAATAAGCCATTAATGAAGTTGAGTATAATTTATAAAATTTGAGATTTTTTTTCAGATTACTTTTTGACCGGATATCGGTAATAAGTCGCATAAGTTTTTTAAAATTCCCTTCATGTTCTATACCTGAAATTTTTACGGTATTATTGATTTTTAGCTGGGGATATACTTTTAGTATAAAACCTTTCAATTTCGCCCTATATGTAAAATCACTATCACCATGATATTGCGGGAAAATTAAATTATCCCAATATCCTGTTTTTTCAATTACTCCTTTAGGAATAATAGTAC
>CAYMQP010000074.1:13800-14223 GCA_964392505.1 uncultured Bacteroidales bacterium | reverse complement strand
TGCTTCATGATCCCCGAATAGGCCAGGATTTTTCCCATAGAAAGAACTCCCTGCCCACCAAAACCTGCTATAATTATTTCTTCATTCATTCAATTGAAAATGTTATAGTTATGACACTAATTTTCCGTCAACTTTAATATCTCCAAGGGGATAAAAAGGAAACATATTCTCCTCCATCCATTTATTAGCTGCTACGGGATTCATTCTCCAACCTGAATTGCAATTCGAAACAAACTCAACCAGTGATAATCCTCTTTTTAATTTTTGATTGGCAAAAGCCATTTTTAATGCTTTCTTAGCTTTGCGAACATGTGATGGCGTGTGAACAGCCTGTCTTGTAACGTAATATGAACCGGGTAATTGAGCTATCAATTCAGTTATTTTAATAGGATTTCCCATTAGGGCAACATCACGCCCATAGGG
>CAYMQP010000074.1:0-13790 GCA_964392505.1 uncultured Bacteroidales bacterium | reverse complement strand
TCGATGATTTCATTCCTTCGAGAGTGGTAGGAGCCATTTGTCCGCCTGTCATACCATAAATACCATTATTAACAAAAATTATGGTAATATTTTCACCACGGTTAGACGCATGAATGGTTTCGGCAGTTCCAATAGCAGCCAAATCACCATCGCCCTGATAGGTAAAAACATATTTATCGGGCCAGCAGCGCTTAATACCCGTAGCAACAGCGGGGGCACGACCATGTGCTGCACCTGTCATATCCACGTTCATAAAATCGTAAGCAAGTACCGAACAACCTACTGAGGCAATACCTATCGTATCGGCCCAAATACCTAATTCCTCAACTACCTCCATGCATAAACGATGAATAACTCCATGCCCACATCCGGGACAAAAGGATAACACAGCATCGGTCATACAAGGAGTCTTTTTATAAACCAGATTCTCTTCCGATATTATTTCATCTAAAACCGCTGTTTTTTGCATCACTTATCATTTAAAAACATTGATTCGAAACTTTCGAGAACTTCTTCAGGAGAATGAACAGCTCCTCCTAATCTTCCATAATGCTCTACAGGAACTTTGCCTTCCACTGCTAAACGAACATCTTCTACCATTTGACCAGCATTCAACTCAACTGAGAGAATTCCTTTTACTTTCTTGGCAAGTTTGGCTATTACCTCATTAGGGAATGGATATAATGTAATGGGCCGTAACAAGCCAATTTTAATGCCTTTTTCGCGTGCCAGCTTTATCGTTTTCTGACTGATTCGTGCAGATGAACCGTACGCTACAATTAAATAATCAATATCATCACAATCAAGGTTATGCTGCTCCATTCTTAATGGGTCCAGATCGAGCGAAGTAATTATGTTTCGCTCTCTATCGGGAGTTTTACCTGTAACTACCCATGACTGATCAAATTCGGTATTTCTTGGTATAGGTTCAAATAATTCTACCTTCTCCATCATTTGGCCGATTAAACCATCGGATAATATCATGGCGGGCATACGGTATTTAAACGCCAGGTCAAATCCCAATTTTACAAAATCCGACATTTCCTGAACGGATGCAGGTGCCAGCACTATTATACGATAATCGCCATGCCCACCACCTTTTGTTGCTTGAAAATAATCGGATTGAGAGGGTTGTATAGTACCTAGTCCCGGACCACCTCTTACTACATTAACTATAAGGCAAGGTAATTCTGAACCTGAAAGGTATGATATTCCTTCCATTTTAAGACTAATGCCAGGACTTGAAGAGCTGGTCATGGCTTTTTTCCCAGTAGAGGCAGCTCCATACACCATATTGATAGCGGCGAGTTCACTTTCTGCCTGCAATACCACCATTCCTGTGCGCTTATGAGGTTCCTGCAATGCCAGGTATTCAATTACTTCCGATTGCGGAGTAATTGGATAACCAAAATAAGCATCGGCACCAGCCCGAATAGCAGCTTCTGCTATTGCTTCATTACCTTTGAGTAATTTTAATTCACCCATGAAATTTATATTTCTACCTCAAATTTTTTCCGGTATACAGTAATTACGCCGTCGGGACATACAATGGCACAGTTAGCGCAACCCGTACAATCTTCCGGATTTTCCATATAAGCATACCTGTATCCTTTTCCGTTGACTGTTGGAGCCATGCTTATTACATGTGTTGGACAGGATTCAATACATACTTCACAGCCTTTGCATCGCTCAATATCAACTACAATAGCGCCGCGAACTTTACCCATAAATGTATATTTAAATCAATACGAAATAAAATTATGTACTAATAAGGCAAATGAATAAATGTGTTTTTCGGATTTGTAAGTAGGATTATTTTTTGGCGGTCAACCAGTAATTTCGGTACATAAATAATAAAAATTTATGAAACAAATAATGATTTTTATTAGAAATTCATGCATATTGGTATATTTATATTACATATATATCTATAAATCAATATCTTGACAAGAACTCGCCGTTAATAAACAATTATAGTCAAAAAATTATCAATTAAGGTTTTAACTTCTTTTTAAGGTTAATTCCCTACAGGAATGAATAAGAATTCGATATCTTTGTTGCATTAATATAATTAACATGCACATCAAGTTTGCGTATTCAGAAAATCAATCTATCGTGAGAAAGGCGTACCTGCCCATGTGCATGTGTTGCTGTTGTGAATAGTACAACATTCCTTCATCGCAAATTTTTCCAATTAATTCTTAATTACTCATCTCAAAATTATATTATTATGGCTGATAACTATCGTTTTGAAACCCTTCAACTTCATGCGGGGCATGAAGTAGATGCCACACTGGCGCGTGCGGTACCAATTTATCAAACAACATCCTATCTTTTTAAGAATTCAGAACATGCTGCAAATCTTTTCGGGCTCAGGGAGTTTGGTAATATCTACACGCGTATTATGAATCCAACTACCGATGTTTTCGAAAAGCGAGTGGCTGCCCTGGAAGGAGGTATTGCTGCATTAGCTACTTCTTCAGGCCAATCGGCGCAATTTATAGCTTTAACAAATATTCTGGAATCGGGTGATAATTTTATTTCAACATCCTATTTGTATGGAGGTACCTACAATCAGTTTAAAGTTCAGTTTAAAAGGTTAGGTATCCATGTAAAATTTGTCGAAGGTGATAGTTCAACTGACTTCGAAAAATTGATAGATTCTAGAACCAAAGCAATATATTTAGAGACAATTGGTAATCCAAAATTTAACATTCCTGATTTTGATACAATTGCTAAAATTGCTCACCAGAATGATATTCCTCTTATTGTAGATAACACATTTGGTGCTGCAGGATACTTGTTTCGACCAATTGAACATGGGGCCAACATTGTTGTAGAATCGGCAACTAAATGGATTGGTGGACATGGAAATAGTATAGGTGGTGTAATTGTTGATGCAGGTAATTTTAATTGGAGTAATGGTAAATTTCCCCAATTCACTGAATCCTCCGAAGGATATCATGGATTGAAATTCTGGGAGGTATTTGGTGAAAAGAGTCCTTTTGGTAATATTGCATTTATTATCAGGGCAAGAGTTGAAGGACTCAGAGACTATGGAAATGCGCTTAGCCCTTTTAATGCATTTCTTTTGCTCCAGGGACTTGAAACCTTATCACTTCGTTTGGATCGTATTACGCAAAACGCTCTTGAACTGGCTACCTGGCTGGATCAACAAGACTGGGTAGAAGAAGTGAATTATCCAGGATTAATAAATAGTCCTTATTTTCAGTTAGCGAAAAAATATCTGAAAAAGGGATTTGGAGGTGTACTAACCTTTAAAATAAAGGGAGGTAAAGAAGTAGCAGACCACATTGTGAATAATGTAAAATTAATCAGTCATTTGGCCAATATTGGCGATTCCAAAACCCTTATTATTCATCCCAGCTCAACAACGCACGAACAATTATCGCTTGAAGAACAAAAATTATCAGGAGTTGAACCTGGGCAACTGCGCATTTCGGTTGGTATTGAACATTTGGAGGATATTAAGGAAGATCTGTTACAGGCTTTCTTAAAAAAGTGAAATGAAAATGGTAAGAAAGAAGGCTTTCCTCGAGCCTTCTTTTATCTTCTTTTGTTAAAGAATTCTGAGCGTGTTTCATATTGTTTTAGAATGTTCAGTATTCTACGATTGAATCGCCTTAATTTTATGTTCTCGAAGTATCGGATAAGTTTTCTTAATACATCATAATAAAGTATAACACACCAAATAATAGTCCATATCCACATATTTAGTATGTTATACCAGAAAGTATCGATTTTTATTTTAGCTAACTTTTTAAAAGGTGCATAAAATTGTGCTCTCCCACTGTGCGATTGGGGCGGAGTAAAAATAGGGTCACGCATTCGGACATATTCATTTTTATATACAATAAATTCCGATAATTCCTTATTATCTCTGACCAAACCTTCTATTTTATCATTAAAGTATTGGCGCTTTGCAGTAATTAGTTTTTCTTTATTATTTCCATATGCCGACATTAGAATTTTTTCGCGCCGGGCAACCGATTTCAGATATAATGCATGATATTGTGCCCATGCATTATCCAGAAATGTTAAAATATTATCCTTATATGCCGATAATTGACTTTCATCTGGTAAATTATCAATTGAAGAAGGTAATGGTAGATTTAATTCCGAACTTATCTCTTGCAACTCATTTCTCAGCAAAATATTATTGTCTTGTGCACTCCGGTTGTCTTTTTCTACCTCAGGATTTAGAATTAACTCTTTCAACGCCGGGATTATGTATGCTTTCTTATACATCGTATTACTCATAACCAGTTCTTGCCGAAAAATAGGACGTTCAAATTGATTGTCTTTGAACTGTGTAACCACGAGTGCTTCATATGCCCAGCGTGAAGTCATAGCATCACCTATACGGGGTACAACTCTGGCTGTGTATATAGCTCGATTAAGGTTATGAAAATCGACAACAACACCACTAAATATAAGTTGTGGAACAAGTATGAGGGGAACCAGTATATAAATGGTTACCACCGATTTGAATCCAGAAGAAATATTTAAACCTATAATATTTGCCCAGCAGGATGCAGTAAAAAGTATCAGAAAGTAACGCCAGCTCATGCCTTTTATTTCTAGAATACTATTCCCGATTATGACAAATAGGATCATTTGCAAAGCCGAAATAATAAATAACACCGATACTTTAGATGCCAGATAACTTAGACGGCTTAGGCTAAGAAATCGTTCCCTTTCCAGCAACTTCCGGTCGCGAAATATTTCTTCAGCACTAATTACGAGCCCAAGAAACAGGGCCACAATAACTGCCATAAAAAGATAGGCGGGTAAGTTTTCATTCAGACCAAATGAATAATCGGTTAATACTCCCGATGCATCTCTTGCACTGTGCGTATAAAAAGAAAGTACTATTGCCAGAACAGGAGCTTCCAACAATGTGATTAGTAAGTACTGGCTGTTTTTTATTTTAGCCAGGATATCACGGTTGAAAAAAATACGTATTTGTTTCCATCTGGGCGGAATACGATACAGACTTTGCGGAATAATATTGGTGAAAGGTCTCTTTATTTTTTGTATAATAGGGTCGATTCGCTCGTTATAAAGTTTGTACCATTCTTCGGGCGATGTTTTTCTTTTACGTGTTAACCGTCCGTTTACATCCACAACACGAGCTTCGACATTCCTTAATATCTGATCGACTTCGATATTACCACATGTAAGGCATTCACTTATTTCTGCATCAACATAATTACTGGCGCGTTTAAAATAGTTAATAGCATCCAACGGATTTCCATAATAGATAACCCTTCCCCCCTGATCAACCACCAGAAGCTTATCGAATAACCGAAAAATTTCGGATGAGGGTTGATGAATATTAGCAAAAACAAGTTTTCCTTTAAAAGTTTGCCGCTTTAGTAAATTCATAACTTTTTCGGAATCGGCCGATGATAAACCACTAGTAGGTTCATCGACAAAAAGTACCGAAGGCTCACGAATTAGCTCAAGTGCTATATTTAAACGTTTCCGTTGTCCTCCGCTCAGATAAGTATTTAATGCATCGCCTACACGTAAATCGCGGGCTTCTACTAAGTCAAAATTTAAAAGTGCTTCTTCGACAACTTTTACTATTTCTAATTCGGTATAATGACTAAACGATAAACGTGCATTAACATAAAGGTTCTCAAAAACGGTAAGTTCCTTGATCAGGAAATCGTCCTGAGGTACATACCCAATAACACCTTTAAGCTTATCATGGTTTTTATGAATATCAAAACCGTTAATAAGTATAGAACCACTTTGGGGTTTAAGTATACCACTCATTACCTTGAGCAGGGTCGATTTACCACTTCCACTACCCCCGATTATCCCAATTAAACGTCCCGATTCCTCATTAAGGTAAAACCTTTTAATCCCATTCGGGCTGCTTCCATAGAAAAACTCTATATTTCTCGCTTCAAAAACAAAATTGGTTTTTGTTACAGCCCGAATAAATTTTCCGGCTATCCACGTATAATATATCGAACCGAACCGGGGATTTTTTAGCACCGAACCTAGCGCCCATATGTAACTCCGATGGGGTTTAATTATATGACCGTTAAGTGTAAGTACTTGTGTACCATCATATCGAAATACGTATGTATTAGTACTGCTTATATGCAGTACTTTGATTCGGCCTTGAATTTTTTCAATACGTAAATGCTTTATTTTCTTATCGGCTGGCTTGGTTTCGTTATCGATAAAAAGCAGATTTGATTTATGAATAACATTATCAATTTTATCGAAGGTAAGTGCTAGGGCATCTTTATGTTCATCATGTTTAATTCGTAAATTTCCGACTATAGTATTCAGAAAATCCAGTTCGCCTGCAGTAATTTCATCACCTTTATTGATGAAATCGAGAAGGAAAATCAGAATAAATATCTTTTGAGGTTGTTCGAGTTCATTATTTAATTTCTGACACTGCGTATCAATAATTTCCTTGCGCTTTTCAGATTCGCTATCGGATGATATTTGAATATCCATATGATATTCCTTGATGGTCTGATCAAAGAAATTAAGATATTTTTCCACTAACGTGTGATTAAATTGTCGCCTGAGATATTCTACCAGTACATCGCGCTCGTTCGTTGCATAACCTTCTTCACTAACACTGGCTACCACAGCAAATAAGCGCATCAAAGCCTGAAGGACCGATTCATCCATTTTGATAATTATGAAGAAATAAAAATAGCCCTTTCATAGAAAGGGCTAGTAAGCATATTCAAAATTATTTATGAAATGATACTTTCGCGTATAGTTTCAATAGTTGTAACAATACCTTCGAGCTGTTTTTTAGTCAGGCTTCCTTCGGTTTCATCGTAAAGTACCTTTAATTTTTTAAAAGCATCCTGCAAACTGCTAACCATTTCATCGTCATTGAATCTATCCATGAATTCAATGAGCTCACCAAGAGATTCACTCTGATTATAAATAATTTTAACTATCTCATAATTTTGATAGGTGTCCTCGGAAATGTGAGTATCTATAAACAAACCTTCAACCCACTCACCAGCTGCTATAAGGTCGTATAAAGAAGGTGTGCTTTCCTTATAAAGAAATGTATATGTATTGTAATATACATTGCTAACATAATCAATCAGAGAATCCTTATCAATTAGTTTCTGCTTCATTGTTTCATCCTGAAGTGCCACATAATCGATACTTACACCCAGATCATCTAAAATCGATTTTAGGACTTTGGAATAGGTTTTAATATCTTCTTTATTATCATAAGTGGCAGCATAAGCCAGGTCAGCAGCATAGATGCCAATATTTACCGATTTACTTTTTTGCGTAAAATACAGATCGGCATTTTCAGGTGAATTTAATATTTTGCCTAAATAAGAGGCACCTATATCTTCAAGCATAGAATACACTTCAAAAGGTTGGGGTAATGGATTTGCTAGATCTTTCAAACCTTTTTCGATATCTGCCTGTTCTATCATTTCCTGATCGGTATCTTGTTTAGTTGCTTTTTGAGCAGACTGTCGGCATGCTGTAGAAAAAAATATCACGCTTATTAATACGATTAAAGCCTTTGTTAAGAATTTCATAATTTAATTAGTTAAAAGTTGTTGATAAATCACGGGGCAAATATAATATTAATCGATGAGTTACAGTTACGGAGTGATAAAATTGTCGTTTTATTATTGAATGTTTATATTATTGAATTATTGTTACTTCTAATATATAATTTGCAACTTTTTCCATAAAGTATTAATAGAATTAATTTGTTGTAATTATCAATACATTTATCATATCGATAATAAACTATTAATAACTATCTGATTTACATTCTGAGCAGCCACAAACAGGATCTGAATCTCGAAATATACCGTTAATAATTCCTGCAGCACAACCAACACCAGTTCTTACATTGATGGCATCTTCAGGACAATTACGAGCACAAGCGCCACATTCCATACAGCGATCTTTATCAATAATAACTGCTTTTTTATTGATAAGCCTAAATACGTTATGCGGACAAACCAACAGGCACATGGTACATCCGGTACACTTTTCGGTATTAAGTTGTAAGGTAACTACATCCTTTAAGTAGATCATCTGTTAATATTTATATTCCATAAATTCGACTAATAATCAGTAATACAATTCCCATTACAATACTAATGATCTGCAACGGAATAGCTAATTTCATTTCCTTCTTTACACCCGAAAGTGAAGTATAAGTTGATGCTCCTGTAAAATTTAGCATTAAGAACGATGAACCGGCAGTCATAATAAAAAACAATGCTATATTTTCAATTAATAATTTTGTAAACCCAACAGTGAAAAATAGAATTGCGAAAAGTATAGTACCAGCATAAAAACCTTTGAGTGCAAAGCTGCGCGCCGGTAAATACGGTAGAAGCAAGGGCGCCACAAGTAATCCCGAAAAATAAGTAGCTATAACATATGCTATTGAATCCAACAAGTGATATCCAACTTGTTTAAATTGGTAGCCCATGTTATTTATACCGTAAAGGAATATTATAACAACTGATGCTGAAAGGAGGTAAAACTTATTGACAATTAATTCCACCGGAACCAGTTTCAACCTGTCGTAAAAGGTAAATTGTACTGTTCGCATCTTAGGATTAGCCTTATATCTGTTCTTAATAAATACTTTGATATCTGATGCCCTTACAGGTCCGTAAATAATCTTAAATCCTGTTTTTTTCTGGACAATATGTGCAGCTATTCCCACTGCACCAAGTTGTGGAATAATAACACGCCTGTGTGTAACAATTTCTGATAGCGAAGTCAGTTTTATCCGATTGATAAGCTCATTTGTTCCAAAAGTACCTTTACCGGCTGCACACCAAACATTGATACCTTTTGTATCAAGAACCAAAATCCATGCATTTAAACCATCAAGATTTTTTCTAAGAATATCAAACGAAAGCTTATAATTGGCTGTTACAAAAACATCGGAATTTCTATCGGGCTTGCCAACTTTATAAATGCCTGATTCTGTCCGGTATGTATTTCTTCTTATACCCCATCGTACCCTAAAAGCACCCAAATAATCGGAAAGTTTCCAATCTGTCGATGCATCCGGTATTGACGAGACTAATGGAACTAATACCTGAGGATTAATATTTATATTAATATTCATGCTGCCTGATATTATCTATATAGAATTGTCAAATAGTTAGTTTGATTTCATTGCGTACCCTTCTGAATCCATTCATGATGTATTCATCTGACCCTGTTATCAAGGATGGATCATCGAATCCGGTATGGAAACGTTTTTTTTACATTACCGATAAAAGCAGGGCACATCTCCTTAGCACTTCCGTAAACAGTAATTACAGAGTCCCTCTCTTTTTTAACGTATTTTTCAACAGGGTCAGCAGTATGAAAGCTAATATCAATCCCCATTTTATTCACTACTTGAACGGCCCGAGGATATACTCGTCTGATGGTAAATGTAGCGGCAGAACATACACTTAGGTTCTTATTCAACGATTGTAAAAATCCATGTACCATTTGACTTTTGCAACTATTTCCTCTACACAACATCAGGACTTTCAATGTTTTTTATGATTTATTTTGATGAAATATACATACCATATCCAGTATAATCAGGATAGGAGCGAAAAAAATTATCTAGTCTTTGCATTCTTTTTCTGATATGTGGTTTTAATAAAAATCTTGACATCACTTTGAGTCCGTTTACTAGCCCCTCGTCCTTCATCATTCCTAGCATTCCGCGATAGTTCATGTTATATCTGGTTGTTTTAATGAAATTATAACCTCCAACTCTGAATAAATCTTCCCATGCTGTAAAGGTTTCTGCGTTTGAAATACAGGCGGCACAAATCTCTTCATTTGCTTT
This sequence comes from uncultured Bacteroidales bacterium, assembly GCA_964392505.1. Classification (GTDB taxonomy): domain Bacteria; phylum Bacteroidota; class Bacteroidia; order Bacteroidales; family UBA10428; genus UBA10428. Next base: position 3,925 of record CAYMQP010000074.1, on the reverse strand, counting down.
TTCAATGAACTCATTCGTAGGTTTTTTCTTCCAGCTTAGCTCAAGCCATCCTGAGGTGCCTCCATTTTTTAAAACACGACTTGTTTCATTAATTACTTTCAATTTATCTTCTACCAATATTAACATTGCCTGAGCAATAGTAACATCAAATTCCTTATTCCTAAAAGGCAATTGGTGTGCATCGGCCACCTGAAATGATACTAAATGATCAATCTTATTCTTTTTTGCATATTTTCTAGCTTCTTTAATAGAATCCTCGAGAATATCTATTCCTATAACCCTACATCCGTATTTTTTAGCTATCGAAACTGCCGTACGCCCTTTTCCACAAGCTATTTCAAGTATCTTTTTACTTTTATCTAACGGTAATTGATTTAATAAACTCAGGGTAGATTGTTTACCACCAGGATGTAATATTTTTAAACCCACATAATCCGACATAAACTCGAACATGTCACAACTATCATGGTCACATTGTATATCAGAGATAGGATTTTGATGAATAATTTGATTTTCTTCATCTAAATTCATAACCTGATCATATAGATTATCAAGTATATCTTGCGATAGTTCTGTTTGTCCTTTGACATAACCATAATTAGTAAGTTTAACATATTGATAATTTGATAACCATGCTTCTTCCATGATCTTTTTTCCACATTCCTCCACATCCATCGATCACAAGTGTTTTGGTTTGCTGAAGCGATTCAATTAATGATTTTTTATCGGCAGATAACATTGCAAGACATTTCATTTGATAAGCTCCATTATTTCCTAGTTTACGAGCAATCTTGTCGGTTAATTCACCTACATCCGATGCTCCTGAACATGCCATAACAATACCTTTTTCTTTTAACCTCATACTTGAGTTATTAGTATTTTTTTTCATGATTAATTATAATTTTTAAACAAGTAATAATTTTATTAATTATATGAATCAGTATTATACCCTGTTGTATTTTCAAAAAAAAGAATCAAACATTGTCTTTGCTTTTTCCCAGTTTTCTTTGTCGATACAGTAATTTACCTTTGGAGGTTCAATACTTCCCCTTATTAATCCCGCATCCTTTAATTCGGCAAGATGTTGTGATACAGTTGCTTTGGCAATTGGTAATTCTTTATTTATATCACTGAAGTAGCAGGCATTTATCGAGGAAAGATATTTTAATATAGCTATTCTCGCAGGATGTCCCATAGCATTCGCAAATCGAGCAAGTGTTATCTCATCTTGCTTATAATTTACACTTATTGTATACGCCATAATTTATTTTGTTTGTTGTTCGCAAAATTACGAACATTAATGAAATTTGCAAACATTTTAGTAAAATAATTCAATTGATAATTAATTTTTATAAATAATCACTACGGCATAGAATGACTTCTAACCTGAAGACAACTTAATATTTAATAGTAAATTAATATGTATTGTTATTCAAAGGAATTTGTACTTATAGTTGCCTTAAGCACAAAAAAATGGTAGTTTTCGTCGAGCCGGAGGAATTGGTAAGCATATTTTTCTCCAGTTTTTCTAATTATATCGATAAGGCCAAGGCCGGCTCCTCCCTTTAAACTCAGTTCTCCTTTCTGGATTTGTTTTTTATGCAGGTTGTTTAATTCATTTTTATTCAGCCTATTCAGCATTTCGATTACATCTTCCAGTTCACGCACGTTTGATGATCGTACTACATTTCCGGTAATAACATAATAATAATCGCGTCGTTCACCGATAACAAAAATACCATTTCCACTTCCTTCCTCATCAATGTCGGCAGAATGTCGGGTAATATTCTGCAACATTTCAACCATTACATGAAAAACTTTGCGACGGACAGCAATATCCTTACAACGTATCGAAATCTTCTCCTCAGCCATTTTTGTGAAGAACTTCATTGTTTCATGGCTGAGTGCTCCTTTATACACTAATGGAAAACCCTGAGAAATCATCTCATCCGATAAAATGGTCTGAATAAAAAGCAGGTCTTTATCCATTAATGCTGAGGTTCAATTTGAACTTTCCCCAATTACAGTTTTGACTAGGCATTAAGTTAATTAAATTATTCAAAAATCGAAATAATAACAAACATATTATTTTAACCACAGATAGTTACCTTTTGTATTTGTGAGTTATATTACAATTAAATATTTGGGTACTTGTAATAAATTCCAGAAGGTATTAAAGTAATTATCAATTATTCAATTTCGGTAACAGATAAATCAATTTCGTCCCAAATAACAATTATGAGATGAAAGCACAATAATAAATGATTTACTGATTTATAATCGGAAATTTTAACTTACAAGATCCTTTCGTAACACTGCGACACTCTTGCTAAACACCTCGATCTGGCTAATAGCTTTATCAATGAGTTGCTTACCTTTTTCTGAAGTTGGACTAAACTCAACATCAAATACTACATTGATTTTTTCGAATTCACTTTTTATATCATTCAAACGGTTTATATATTCAGCAACCACTTCGTTTTTCTTATGCTCCGAAAGCATCATAAGCAGGTTGTTCAACGAATATTTCTGGTCGATAAGTCGTTCAATGATATTCGCATCCCGGCTTTCAATCGCAACATCGACAGCTATATGGATTGCTTCAACCCATCCTCCCATAATAATCAGAGCGGCCGTTGTGTATCGCTCATTTTCCTTGAGATATTCATCAGTTGTTACATATACTTCATTAGCCAAGTGAATTAAGGAGTCCTTATCGGTAAAATTTCGTTCAAAACGTTTTACAGTATTTTCAAAATAATCGCTAGGGATACCCAATTCCTGAGCAAGTTGCCTCATTGCATTAAAATACCGGCCGGCCATTTCGACCTGGTCAAATACTCTGGCATAACTGAGATCAACTGCATAAACTCCCAAATTAACAGCTTGCTGTGAACTGGTAATATATTCGGAGGTTTTATCAACATTATTCATTAATTCCTGAGTAAAAACTGCTCCTGCACTTTCGAATAGCGATGATAATTCGACGGAAAGGTACATATTATAGAAAATTGGTAACCCATCACCAATAGTATCTAACGGATTAACAACAATTTCTTCCGAACCTATATCAATGCTATCAAAATCAATGACCCTCTGTTTATCACGACCTGATTTACATCCTATCATATAAATCGAAAAAATAACCATCACCAGAGTAAGCAGTTTATGTAACATAAATAAAATCTTTTGTGTTATCAATACGAGCTAAACTAATAGTTTTTCCTTTAAAAGCAATAATGAGTTATGCACAGGTTTTTATTATTTTCAACGGGTTATTTCAAATATTTTTCTACGATCGAAATCAATTCCTGTACATTTATAGGTTTGGAAATATAATTATTAAAACCATCTCTTATATACTTTTCCTTATCGCCCGACATAGCAAACGCTGTTTGTGCTATAACGGGTAAATCGGGACGTATTTTCTTTATTTCTTTCATGGAATCCCGGCCATTCATTACCGGTAATTGGACATCCATTAGTACTATATCGATGTCGGGATTATTCTTACAGGTTTCAATAGCTTCTATTCCATTCAATACATCAATTATCTTGACTTTATAGGGTTCGAATAATTCCTTTAGAAATTCAAGGCTTATCTCATCGTCCTCAACAACAAGAATAGTCTTATTCTCCCAGTTTTCATAACTCATATCGGCACACATTTATGAAACAATTAAGATTTACCATATCTTATGCAAGATACTAAGTATCACTGAGATCATCAAAATAGTTGTCGATAATATTATTAACGATTTATAAACTAATATGTTGCAACAGAAGGTATATTTAATTAAGTACATTTTACTTAATTCGAATAACAAAAATAATACTTATCATATAGAAAATTCGGTTTTACTTCTGGCGCGTATTTAAGTATTTTTCCATAAAGGCGATGAGTTCTTGAAAAGCTACCTCCAGG
>CAYMQP010000073.1:0-14284 GCA_964392505.1 uncultured Bacteroidales bacterium | reverse complement strand
CTCCAATGGAGCGCGAACATGCTTCAAAAATTTTCCGTGCTGTAACTTCGAAATTATGTGTTTCCAATATAGAATAAGCTGCGTTCAGTAGCTCTGAAAGTTCCACTTGTATCCTTTGCTTATCGAGCCGGTCATCTTGAAGCTGTTTTCTTAATTCAGCAGCTTCTTCCTCTAGTTGCTGGTTTTTTTTCAGCAATTCATCCGCATTGTTCATTGCATTCAGGATAACATTTTTCTCATGTTTCGATTGGAATAAAAAAATCCCAAATCTGAATTCCGTAAGTACTTACAATCAGTGCACTCCGATTATTTATCTGCAGCAATTAAGTCATAATCTCAAACACTGGTTGTATAACAATAATATATAAAAGCCGTTTTCCTATTTTTTATTACTCACCCTTTTTTTTCTGATTTTTCCTGAACTCATCAAGAATAGCTGCAGTGGCAGTAGCTCCTATACGTGTACAGCCAAGCTTTTTCATTTGCAAAGCTTGTTTCAGCGTACGTATACCTCCTGCTGCTTTTACCTGTATGGCAGGTTTCGAATATTCCCGCATCAGTTTAATATCTTTGGGTTCGGCTCCACCCGTTCCATATCCGGTTGATGTTTTTACCCAGTCGACCTCAAGTGCATTACAGATTTCACAAGCCTTTATAATCTCTTTATCAGTCAGAAAGCAGTTCTCGAAAATAACTTTCACTTTTACATCGTGGCTATGGGCGTATTCTACGATTGGTTGCAGGTCGTTTTTAACATATTCATAATCACCCGATTTAATTTTCCCAATATGAAGTACCACATCGATTTCCACAACACCATTAGCAATTGCTTCCCGGGTTTCTTCCATTTTCGTATTGGTGGTTGTGGTTCCGTGAGGAAATCCGATTACAGTTGTAACCCTAACAGGGCTAAACTGAAGAATTGACATAGCAAGTTTAATATCGGAAGGACGTACACAAACCGAAGCAACCTGATATGAGTCGGCAAGTCTGCAACCTGCTTCAATATCCTTATCGGTCAGAAATGGTTTGAGTAATGAATGATCAATCATTCCAGCCACATCTTCGTAGGTAATCATATCCATTCCTTTACATCATTTAAGTTAATAAAGCCCAATTCAAAATACAAAGAAATTCGTCATATTGACGATATATAGTCAATTAGGTATATTATAGGTGTAAAACAAAAAATGCCGGAATTAACCGGCATTAAAAACTTTTAACATGTTATTTTTATTTGCATTCCTGGTAGGCTTCTGCCACTTTCATATAAACCGTAATACATGTTTGTTCATTTGAAACAAAGGGTATTTTATAAGGTTCCTCCTTTTTACTTATTTTTTCGGCCAGATCAGAACAATCGGCAATGTACTTCGGAACTTTCTTTGCAAAGGGCATCAGCGTGATATCACCCACAATATCCTTGGCATTTTTCTGATCGGGAAACAAAGCAAAATATTTGTATAGTATTTTAGATGTTGCCTCATCTTGCTCATATTTCTTATACAGTTGAATTTTGTAATTCTCAGGAGTTAATCGTATCATAAACTCGCCGGTTATGGCCTGGGCAGTTTTAACAGGTACAAAGGTTGTGTCACCAATGGTAAAATATTCCACCTCCCTGGGTGAATATTTTTTAGGTATCTCATGTTCACGCTTTTGTGCAATCTTAACAAGTCCCTTCCCTGCAAAACTAAAGTAAAGCGTGTCTTTAATTACTTCACCTTCCTTCAGCTGTATCATACCGTAACCATCGTATGTCCCAATATCCAGTGCAATTGTTTTTTGTGCTAAGGAATTGCCTGAAATAAGTATCAGAATTGCAACAAATAATACAAAGAATTGTGTGTTGTGTTTCATAATTAAATAAGTTTAGGTTTATATTTCTGAATGGTAACTAATACGTTTTTTAAAATTTCATATCAACAATAATTGATATACTTTTTACTCATCCAATAAAACAACTATTTGGACTGATACAATAAAAATAACTATAATTATAATTGACGTCAATGGAACTGGGGTATTCTAGTAAGCTTAACGATTTACTCAAACGTATAATTTCAGAAAGTAAGCGGTTTAAAGATTAGTTTGATTGAGCATAACTATGTTAATAAATAATTTTACACCTTGAATAGTATTAAAAAACCTCGCAATTATTCTTTATGTAATCAATCAGTTCATCAACCTGGCAAAAAGCAAGGGCTGTATAGGTATCGGCTGCACCGTAATAAACCGCAATACGGCCTGTACTGGCATCGTATATGTTGGCGCAAGGAAATACAACATTAGGAACAAAACCCGTTGTTTCATAATCTTTTTCCGGAGTAATTAAATAATCGCGCGCCCTGAACAATACTTTCCAGGGTTGATCGATATCGAGAATAACAGCTCCGAAACTGTATACAAAACCATTGCATGTTGTAGATACGCCATGGTAAAATAATAACCACCCTTCGGCGGTCTCGATCGGAACCGGTCCGGCTCCGATTTTAACTCCCTGCCACCATCCCTGGCCACCTTTGCTCATTACACGACGATGATTGCCCCAATATATTAGATCGCGACTTTCGCTGAGATAAATATCTCCGAAAGGAGTATGACCACTGTCACTGGGTCGGCTTAACAAATAGTATTTGTTCTTAATTTTTCGGGGAAAAAGCACACCATTCCGGTTAAAAGGCATCAACGGATTGGGCATTCTGATCCATGTTTTCAGATCTTTTGTCATACCCATACCGATAGAAGCGCCTCCCATATCGTCGCACCAGTTTACATACCAGGTATTATCAATTTTAACAAAGCGTGGATCGTAACCATAACTGATAGGAGCAGGATTACCTTTTTCATCGATCCATGGAATAACTTGATCGTCAATTTCGAATTTCAAACCATCCTTACTCCTCCCAAAATGAATATTAGCCCTGCCGTTTTTATGATCGGCTCGAAAAACACCGATGAATCCATCAGTATGCGGTAAAACGGCACTATTATATATCCGGGCAGTTGAAGGGGTAGGATTCCAACCAATTAGAGGGTTTTTACTATAGCGCCACATTACACTTTTTTCACCTTCGGGTTTATCCTCCCAGGGCAAATTGATAAGGGCGTTACCAATGATCGTATTACTCATAGTATAAATTGTGTTATATTAAATGCAATGCACATATTAATTCAAAAATGGATATCAAAGATGAAAAAAAACATTTTGAAGTTCTTTGAAGGAAATAACTAAATTGATAAAAAATGTAACATATATTGAAAAATATAGCTGTAGGAATCAGTAATTCAGCATATAAAAGTATTATTCTTCTTTTCTGCCCGATTTTTTTCTTTTTCTTTGCTAAAATTTTCCATTATGACAGGGATCATACTTGCAGGCGGTAAAGGTACCCGTATGGGTGAGCTAACCGAAGCTATGCCAAAACCTATGCTCAGGATTGGTAATTCGCCTGTACTGGAACATCAGATCAACCTGTTAAAAAAATACGACATTACTGAAATAATTATCCTTGTTAACTTTCAAAAAGAACAAATTATCGAATATCTCAGTGATGGATCAAAACTGGGTGTTCATATTACATATTTTGAAGAGACTGTTCCTTTGGGTACGGTAGGAGGTATAAAGGAAATTGAGGATCGGATTGCAGGCGATTTTATAGTTCTGTATGGAGATGTAATGATCAATATGGATTTGAATCGCTTTATTGCTTACCATAAAAAGAAAAAAAGCGAATGTACTTTGGTATTGCATCCAAACGACCACCCTTTCGACAGTGATTTGGTTGAAACCGATGATAAAGGAAGAATAGTACGTTTTTACACGAAACCACATGATCCTCAACAGTATTATCCTAACTTGGTAAATGCGGGTGTTTATTTGCTTTCAACTTCAATATTCAAATATCTTGAAAAAGGGGTAAAAGCAGATTTTGCCGGGGACATATTTCCCGGAATTTGCAACCAGATCAATATGTATGGATATAATTCGGCAGAATATCTGAAGGATATGGGCACGCCTGAACGATGGAAGGAAGTAGAAGAAGACTTTCAATCTGGGAAAATTCAGAAATCGAGTTATAACATAAAACAAAAGGCCATATTTCTCGATCGTGACGGTGTATTAAACGAAGAAATCAACTTTATTGATAAACCGGAAACCATGCAGCTTTATCCATTTACACCCGAAGCTGTTCGAAAAATTAACCATTCCGATTACAAAGTTATTGTGATTACAAACCAATCGGTTATTGCGCGAAATTTGTGTACACTGGAAGAACTTAAAGCGATTCATAATAAAATGGAAGCCGATCTTGGAAGACAAAGGGCCAAGCTGGATGCTATTTATTTTTGCCCCCATCATCCCGATAAAGGTTATCCGGAAGAAAGAAAAGAATATAAAATTGATTGCCTGTGCCGAAAGCCAAAACCAGGCATGATTCTCGATGCTGCTTTCGATTTTAATCTCGATCTGAACAACTCCTTTGTAATTGGCGATTCGGAGCGTGACATTCAGGCTGGTATAAATGCCGGTTGCACAACGATTGGCGTAATGACGGGATTTGGTTTGAAGAAAACCACAGTACTGCCCGATTTTTTCTTTAGCGATCTTAAAGAAGCAGTAGATTTTCTAATCGATGAACCTTATAAGGCTGTATTCGAAAAAATCAACATTTCACAGCTTAAAAGTCCGGCAGTACTTCTGATAGGAGGAAATGCCCGTTCTGGGAAAAGTATACTTGCCAGTTACCTGAAATGGAAAATGGAACGCAATGATCACAGTGTGCTCAAAATTTCGCTCGATAACTGGATATTGCCTGAGAATAAGCGGGCAGATTGTAAAAATGTCTATGACCGTTTTCAGCTGGAGCAAATTGAAATGGATATTCAAAAAATCCTTGCCGGCATAAAAATCTCTGTTAACCCATACCCGGCTCACCCGGAAAGGAATCTTGCAAGCATCACATATCGATACAATGGAGAAGAACTAATCCTTATCGAAGGTGTAGTGGCCCTCAGTAGTCCGGTTATACGGAACCTAAGCCAATTTAGCATTTTTATCGATATTAACTCAAAAGAACACCTCAAACGAATTGAGCAATTCTATACGTGGCGGGGTAAAGCCCCAAATGAAATTGAACAACTTTACAGACAAAGATTTCAGGATGAATACCAGCTCATTGAAAAAGAACGTAAATTAGCGGATCTTGTCGTAAATTCGACCTCAGCATGATAATATCTCGCACACCTTTTCGAATAAGTTTTGTTGGCGGTGGCTCCGATATGGAAACCTTCTATTCGAGACATCAGGGAGCTGTTCTCAGCACTTCCATCGATAAGTATATGTATATATCATCGCACAAATACTTTCATAAAGATACCATACAGGTAAAATATTCCCGAACCGAAACGGTCAGGAATATTGATGACCTGAAACATCCTTTACTTCGCGAAGCGCTTCGTAAAACAGGCATCACTGGTGGCATCGAAATAAGCTCGATTGCCGATCTACCTTCAGGAACGGGTATGGGTTCCTCTTCATCATTTACAGTAGGTTTGCTTCATAATCTTTATGCCATTAACCGAAAATATGTAACACATGAAGAGTTGGCCCGCGAAGCCTGCGAAATTGAAATCGATATTGTTAAAGAACCTATCGGAAAACAGGATCAATATGCAGCTGCCTTTGGCGGACTCAATATTATTTATTTTAATCAGGACGGAAGTGTTCTTGTTGAGCCTTTGCATATTAAAAACATCGTATACCAAGCCCTGCAGGAAAATCTGATTATGTTTTATGCAGGCAATCAGCGTAAGGCTTCCGATATACTTTCCGAACAAAAGAAGAATGCTTCTCAGGATGAGAAATTCAATATATTAAAAGAAATGGTTGGACTAGTGTTCGAGTTGCGTAATGCATTATATTCAGAGCACCTGAGTGATTTTGGTAAAATACTTCACGAGAACTGGATCCTGAAACAGAAATTGGCATCAAAAATCAGTAATCCTGAAATTGACGAAATATACCATACCGGTTTAAAGCATGGAGCATCGGGCGGAAAACTTCTTGGAGCCGGAGGAGGTGGTTTTATGCTTTTTTATTGTGAAAAAGAAAAACAAAGCGGTTTGAAAGAATCGCTGAAAAAATATAAATCATTCGATTTTAAATTCGATCGCGACGGATCGAAAATAATATATTTTGCCGATGAATACCGATAACCAATACAGATTGTACTTCGATAAACTGAAAGAAACGCTAGATAAGCTCGATATTAATGCCATACAAAAAGTGGTCGATATACTGTTAAAATGCCGGGATGAAGGGGGTACCATGTATATTTTTGGTAATGGTGGCAGTGCAGCCAATGCATCCCATATTGCCGGCGATTTTATGAAAGGGATTTCGTATGGCATGGAAAAACGGTTTAAAACTCATTGTCTGAACGACAATATTGCCGGTACAACAGCTATTACAAATGACTTGTCGTACGATGAAATTTACATCGAACAGCTTAAAACATACTTATCACCTGGCGACGTTGTAATTGGGATTTCGGGTAGTGGAAACTCATTGAATATTATAAAAGCGGTTAAATGGGCACGTGAAAACGGGGCAACTACTATTGCGCTGACGGGTTACAGAGGAGGTCAATTAAAACAGGAGGCTGAATATGTTTTGCATGCTCCGATAGATGACATGGAAATAACGGAAGATATACATACCATTATTTTTCATGCCATTAAACAGGAAATTAACAGGAGAATCAAAGGTGAATCTTTTTCAATGGGGAAAGCTTACGATAAACGTGTTGGAAAAGTATAAGGAATTTGTCAGTTTAAAGTTGCAAGTTTTAGATTTTGGGTTATGAGTTTAATGTCAATTATTAAATACATATAAAAGAAGCGCATGCGTGTATTTATCACCGGAGGTGCCGGTTTTATTGGAAGTAATTTAGCCGATCGTTTACTGGAGCAAAAAAATGAGGTTGTTGTATACGACGATTTTTCGACAGGTCAGATGCAATTTATTGAACATAACCTTAATAATTCGTTATACAGCCTGATTGAAGGCGATGTTTTGGATAAAGCCGATTTGAGCAACGCTATGCGCGATTGTGATGTAATTTTTCATTTTCAGGCTAATGCCGACGTAAAAGGTGGAATGAAAAATACTATCGTTGATGTAATACAAAACATTATCGGTACACATAATGTACTGGAGGCGATGAAGATAAACGATATCAAGCGTATTGTTTTTGCCAGCTCGGCCACAGTTTATGGCGAACCTGAACAGATACCCACTCCTGAAAATATATCACCTATACAAACTTCACTATACGGAGCGTCGAAATACTCAGCGGAGGCATTGATACAGGCCTATTGTGAATATTTCGATATACAAAGCTGGATATTCCGTTTTGTCTCTTTCATGGGACCTCGTTATACACATGGTGTTATTTTCGATTTTTTAAAAAAGCTGAAAAGAGATCCTTCCAAGCTTCATATTCTGGGGGACGGATCGCAACGCAAATCTTACCTGCATGTTACCGATGGTATCGATGCTATTTTACTGGCAATGGAAAAAAGCAGGGAAAAAACCAATATTTTCAACCTGGGAAATAAGGAATGGATTAATGTAACCGACTTGGCCAATATTGTATGTACAACAGCCGGAATTAAAAATGTCACTTATACATATGAAGGTGGTATAAGGGGCTGGAAAGGCGATTCTCCCTTTGTTCATTTAGATATCTCAAAAATTTCTTCGTTAGGCTGGACTCCAAAATATACGGTAAAAGAAACCATTATCGATACCGTTCACTATCTGTTAAAGAACGAAAATCTACTATACGCGAGAATGTAATATTCTTGTTCCTATCCTGTAGAATAGGAATTTAAAAGCAACTTTTTTATTTTCCATTGGTCCTTAAAGTAATTATCAAAGTATACTATATTTATTAGAGGATCATGATAACAACTGTTAGAAAATCCACCCAATATGGCATGTTGAAAACCAACATAACAGCTTGTATTTTGGATAAACTTGATAAGCTGGTTCGTCGAACTTAAGCCGTTAACTTATGATCTGCTGTTCATAATATGATCAGCAGCACCACCTTTTCATTTCCAAATAAATTAGTTAAAAACGTTACCTTAAATAAGGCTACTATAGTTACTATATGCTTTTTCGAGCTAGTTTATAAAGATCACCAGCGATCATTTGCTAAAAAATATTACGTTACAAAATTGTAGTTAGAAAAGAAATCTAAGTAATATGTAGAGTTTGCAGTTTTTTTACTAACTTAATTTCCGATACCTCTTCCGAAAATGGAATCGCAAAAACGGTTAAATATTCAATTTTATAGTAACTTATATTCATTCATGCTTCTTAAAAAACAATATTCATTGCGCTCGCTTATTTCTGTTATTTTTATTGGCTTTCTCTCTCTGCAAGTTCATGGATCATTACCCTATACCTTCCGGCAATCAAATCCACTGCACGAACCATACCGATGGAAAACGTTTACCGAACTAAGCGATAAGGGGATACGCTGTATGGTTGAAGGTGAAGATCAATCGATGTGGTTTGGCACCGCAAAAGGTTTATATCATTACGATGGTCTGCACTGGAATCACTATCAGGAAGCTAACGAAGTTCTGAAAGCTCCCGTATACGGTCTTTGTTACACCAACGATGATATATTATATGTAGTCTCACCAAAGGGTATCTGTCATTTCCATAACAATATCTGGCAAACCGATATATTATTCCCCGATAATAAAATCCTTGGCAGTGAATGGGAAATTTTAAATATTACTAAAACCACGAATGGCGAAATTTGGGTACCTGTATATTTTGGTTTAGTACAAATTGTGAATAACAAGATATCAATCTTTACCACACTTGCACAGATTGAGGGGCTGGAAGATTCTTTTAAGGAAGTCGAAATCATTGATCTGACAGGGGTATTTCCGGAATTTGAGGAATTTATTGTTTTTGATATACTGGAAGACCGATTTGGCAATCTGTGGCTGGGTATGGAAGACGGAACCACATTGCGCTTTTACAATAAGAATCACAACCCTAAATCTGCTGGTCGATACACTCTGTATACCGAAGCAGATAGTATGCTAATTAGCCGGCTTCCTATATTATATGAATCAATAAATGGTCAGATATTTAATATATCGCAATCCATTAAAGGAGGAATCAATATTTTCAGTTTCGAAACCGAAAGCTGGACAGCATATCCCTTAAGTGATAAGTTCGGTGGCGATAATTTGGCATTTTTCATTTGCGAAACTAACGACGGTACCCTTTGGATAGGTGGATTTAGCCGGTTTTTCACTCAAAGGCAAGGCAGCTGGACCGAATACAAACAACCCGAACTGCCGGTACCTACAACCCGAATTCACTTTTATCCGACCTCCGATGGTTCACTGTGGATGGCCGGACATCTTGCCGATGTTATAAGAATTGAATATAGCAGCCCGTATTGGAAAACATATAAGGATCTGTTGTTTCAGTGCGAATCGACCGATGGTTTGCAATGGTTCCTAAATGCAAAAGGAAAAATAGTAATCCACAATGTACCTAACAACACCTGGGAAGTAATGGACTATGAATTTCCCATGAGCGATCCCACTTGTATCTTTATTGATAATGAATCGATACTTTGGGCCACTGGAAGTCACGACAATGTTGCAGCTATTGCTTGGAATTCCGATGGAATGTGGAATCTTAAAACCTTTCCTGATGTATGCTGGGGTTTTTACCCAAATGGAATCGTACAAACCCATGACAATTCGATATGGTTCGGGGCTGATCCTGATTGTGGCGATAAAGAATGGGGCCTGGTTAAATATACTCCATCAAATGGAGATCCGTTCGACGATCGGGCATGGCATCACTATAAAGGATCGGAAATATCTCAGGTGGCCTATGCTCTTTCCGAAACTGACGATGGTAAACTATTATGCGGCAGCTACCTGGGACTTTTCGAATTCAACGGAACCTCAACACGTGCACTCCACGAAGTGCTTAAAGGCGACATCATTAAAGTAGAGAGTATGGTGAAGGATCCAGCAGGAGGTGTTTGGATTGGTACCCGAAGCCAGGGAGTAATTCACTATATCAATGATAATGACTGGGTGCAATACACCACAGAGAATGGTCTTGCAAGCAACTCGGTATCGACAATGTTATTGTCAGACGACAGTACTCTCTGGGTAGGTACCGATAAAGGAATTAGTCGTTTCGATGGCAGGAAATGGACCAAATGGGCAGTACCTGAATATTTCACCATTGCAAGAGGTAATGGATTACTCCAGAAAGGAAACAACAACAGTATTTTTATCACCTTAACTACTATGGAGTGGTACCGAAGGGTATTTTACAATAAAGAATATCCTACTGAAGATTCCCCGCTGATCTCGTATCAGATAACTCCCGAAACAATACCCCCTGAAACAGAAATTACCAAGTACGACCGAAAAGTTTATTACCCAGGAAATGCTATGATATTCTGGCAGGGAACTGATAAATGGAATGCGACCGATCCTGGGCTATTGCAATACTCGTTTCGCCTCGATGATGGAGAATGGAGCGATTACTCAACAGAAAAAAGTCATACTTTCCTCTCGCTTCAAAGAGGTTGGCACCAACTCGAAGTAAAGACCAGAGATAATTTCCTTAATGTTGATGCTACTCCTACTACGATCCGGTTCAAAGTAATACCACCTATCTGGGGACGTGTATGGTTCATTATGACAGTAATTGCTGTATTGGCAACGATAATCTACCTGTTGTATTCCAGTATAAAGAAGAGTCGGGAGATGGAAGCACAGAACATTACCATGAAGCAAAAAAATGAAGATCTAGTAAAGCAGCAGAAGGAAATTGAAGAAAAAGGAAAGCAAATTATGGAGCTCCTCGAAAAGGAACGCGAAAATCAATGGCTTAACGAAGGTGTATTGCTGATTAATGATATCATCAAAAAGTACAGTGATAACCTGAAAAAACTCTCTGTAAGTTTACTGGAAAAACTAATCGATTATTTGCAAGTAAATGCCGGCGGTATAATGCTATACAGGAAAGATGAAAGTGGTAAGGATAAAAATGAGTACCTGGAATTAATAGCAGGATTCGGATATAATAAAGAGCGACTGGAACAGAAAAAAATGCATATAGAGGAAGGACTTACCGGAGCGTGTTTCAAAGAGAAAAAAACCATGGTTGTTAATAATGTCCCTGATCAATACTTTATTGGTTCGGGACTGGGTAAAGCCAAACTGACAGAGCTGGTTCTGGTACCACTAAAGATGCTGGATGAAATTGTTGGTATTATTGAAATCTCATCCCTGAAATCATTAGAACCTAAAATGATTAAGTTACTGGAGCTTGTAGCCGAGAATGTAGCCTCCAATATACTAAACCTCGAATCGAGGGCAAAAATAGAGAAGATGTTAGAAGTATCGAAACAGCAAACCGAACAGCTGCATGAACAGGAAGAAGAAATGCGGCAACAGATGGAGGAATTACAGGCCACGCAGGAAGAAAGTCATCGAAGGGAAGATGCATTAAAGAAGGAACTTAAGGCATGCAGGGATCAGCTAAAAGATAGTGTGAAAAAGAAAAGAAAATAATTATTATTGCCAGTCGAATTACACTGTATGCTCGAATTATTATCATTCTCTTTTCATCCTAGTTATGCATTACACTGAAATCCGAAAAACAGGAGTAAAAATACCTGCCATAATTTTCGGTACCAGCGCCCTTGGAAACTTATACTCAGAACCGAATGAAGACACAAAACTGGCTATTGTAAGGGAAAGCATACAAAACATGGAGGGCCCTGTAGCATTCGATACAGCTGGAAAATATGGTGCAGGTCTGGCACTCGAAAAACTAGGTGAAAAACTCGATAAACTTAAGGCAGATCCAAAAAAAATTATTATTAGCAACAAACTGGGTTGGCTCAGAACAAAACTCACCGGAGAAGAACCTGATTTTGAAAAAGGTGTATGGATAAATATCAAACACAATGCAATACTGTCTATTAGTTATGATGGTATTATTAAATGCTGGCATCAGGGAATCGAATTATTGGGAGAATTCTTTACACCTCAACTTGTTTCCATTCACGATCCGGACGAATACCTGTCGATACATAATGCTGATTCCCGAAAATCTGGTAAACACAGAAATGATATTTTAGCAGGGTATAAAGCCCTTCACGATCTTAAGAAAGATGGACTGGTTAAAGCCATCGGAATCGGAGCAAAAGACTGGCAGATAATTAAAAACCTGGCAGAAGACGTAGATTTCGACTGGGTAATGTTTGCAAACAGTCTTACTATTTACCGTCATCCGAAAGAGTTATTAAAATTTATGTCTGAATTGCAGGAGAAGAGTATTTGCATTATTAACTCGGCCGTGTTTAATGCCGGTTTCCTTACAGGAGGCAACTACTTCGATTATAAATTTATCGATGTTAATAATCCACAACATCGTAAGCTGGTAAACTGGAGAGAATCTTTTTTCAAGATATGTAACGACTTTTCTATTTCACCTGCCCAGGCATGCATTCATTTCGGAAGAAGTCATCCCGGGGTAAAGGCTATAGCATTAAACACCTCAAATCCGGCACACGTAAAAAGAAATATCGAAGCTATACAAAATGAAGTCCCTGTAGATTTTTATACTGCCCTAAAGAAGAAAAGACTAATTGCTGATAATTATCCTTATGTTTAAGAATATTCCGGATTTTTCAGATCTTCACATTTCGTAGAGAAAAATATCAACCAAGTGAAAAAAATGCATGCTGCCATTCTGGTAAAATATGGTCAATTTAAATGGGAAGAAGCAGATTACCCTCAAATACAGGATAACGAAGTTTTAGTGAAAGTTGAATATGCCAGCATTTGCGGAAGCGATCAGCACATATTCCGGGGTGAATTTCATCCTCGTACACCAATACCTTTTATTCCCGGACATGAATTTGCTGGAAATGTAGTGGAAAAGGGTGCTAAGGTTAAACACATTAATATAGGCGACAGGGTAGCGGTAGATCCTATTATATGGTGTGGTAAGTGCCCGGCATGCGAACATAAACATTATCTGGCCTGTACCTCACTTAAACTTATGGGAGTAGATATGAATGGTGGTTTTGCGGAGTTTATTAATGTGGCCGAATCAATGCTGTATAAAGTGAATACTAAAGTCCCTCCCCAACACGCTGCATTAATTGAACTGCTTTCTATTGGCTATCATGCCTGTAACAGAGCAAATATAAAGAAGAATGATACAGTGGCCATATGGGGAGCAGGCAAGGTAGGGCAAAGCATATTGCAGGCAGTGAAAACAAAAACAAAAGGTACTGTTATCATAGTGGATATTTTAGAAAATCGTCTCAACCTGGCTAAGAAAACCTATACCGATATTTATACTATAAATGCCAGGGAAGAAGATCCTGTTTCAGCAATACAAAATATTACACAAAACAGAGGAGTGGATGTTGCCATTGAAGCCGTTGGTCACGCTATGAATCTACCGGATCGTGAAAATCCTGTACGTAGTTGTATACAGAGTATACGGGGTGCAGGAACTATTTGCGTGCTAGGCTTGGGAGACGAGGCTCTTCCCATACTAATGAAAGAACTCATATGGAAAGAAGCCACCTTAGTGGCATCGAGAGTAACACAGGGTGAATTTGCCGAGACCATAGAAAACTTGGAAAAAGGCCGGCTAAAACCCGACGCCTTAATTACCGATACTATAAACCCACGGGATATCCAAAAGGGGTTCGAAATGCTGGACAAGGAACCGGACCAACATTTGAAAATCATGTTGAAGTTTGCCTAGTTTATATGAAAATCGATGCACACCAGCATTTCTGGATTTATAATCCGGACGAATATAAATGGATTGATCAGCAAATGCAAGTGCTTAAAAGAGATTTCTTGCCCGGTGATCTTTTATCCTGCTTACAAGAAGAACAATTCTCAGGAAGTATTGCAATACAAGCCCGGCAAAGCCTTGAAGAAACACATTGGCTTTTAAAGCTCGCCAGAGAAAATGACTTTATTAAAGGCGTGGTGGGTTGGGTCGATTTATGTTCATCCAAGGTGAAAGAGCAATTGGATGAGTTTGTAGAATACCCGGAATTTGTTGGAGTACGGCATGTATTACACGATGAATCCGATGATTACTTTATGCTAAAGAATGAATTTCTTAGAGGAATGGGTGTGTTGGTTCAATATAATATTGTATATGATCTGCTGG
>CAYMQP010000072.1:0-14326 GCA_964392505.1 uncultured Bacteroidales bacterium | reverse complement strand
AACTTTATTAATTTGGTTAACTATAATCAAAAACCTCATCATTATGAACATAGTTGAAAGAGCAAAAGGAATCATCTTTAAACCCAAAAACGAATGGGGAAAAATCAGTCAGGAGGAAAATAATAATTCCACCATTCTGATAGGCTATCTGATACCACTGGCACTTATTCCTGCTATAGGTACTTTTATCGGATACGGACTTATTGGTTATGGGCCTTTCAGTACTTTAATATCTGGAATAACACGCGCGATTATTATTTTGGTTACTATTATTGGTGGAGCTTATCTTACAGCATTTATTATTGATATCCTGGCCACCAGTTTTAATGCCGAGAAAAACTTCAACAGAGCATTTGCACTGGTTGCATTTGCCTATACACCTCAATTAGTTGCTGGGATATTGTATATACTTCCCGCACTTGGAATACTTGTTTGGCTAGCAGGTTTATATGGATTATACATCCTTTATCTTGGATTAAAACCCATGATGAAAGCACCGGATGATAAAGTGACCGTATATTTCATTATTAGTCTGGTAGTTATGATTGTGGTATACATCGTCCTGTCTGCTATTTTAACAAGTATTTTTATTGGAGGTATAATCAGAGCTGCTTCTGGATTTTAATTCATATAATATTTTATCATAAAAAAGGAGCTGCTTATTTACAGCTCCTTTTTTATGATAAAGAATGCATTATTTTAATAACTGCTTTGATCATCTGGTTTTCCCTTCTAATTTCTTTATTCACTTCGATACAATGCATAATTAAAAGGTAACATTATATTTAATCTTACGGATTTACAGATTAGATTTGCTCAAACTCATATGTGTATTAATTCATCTCCAATATCGACTAATATATTTTCGGGACAAACCTGTTGATTTAAATTTACTTTGTCATAAATCAGAATAACATATCCAAGAGAACTAACTATAAAATTTTTATTTCCCGGATCGTTTCCAAATCGAATGTTCCTGCATAATTACTCCGTTAAGCTTTCTTGCCGGTGCAACTATAAGTAGTGAGTCGCCACGAAGCTCGTAATACCGTTTCTCCCTTTTAAAGTTCATATTAGGATTGCCCGATGCCCTTATATTAAGTATAAGGGTATCGCCGGAAATATTGTAATTTCCGAAAAACGATGCCCCAGATAAAAAAGCAATTCGTATTTCAGCATCGGAACAATAATAAGGATCACGGTTGCTTAATGCCGTGCGATTTGCATCGTAGTACTGAATAGCAAAATTGTGTTGACTGTCAAAGAAGGCAATTCCTTCAATTTCCCTGTCGTATGGATAATGAATGCGCCCTGACGAATCGATCCCTTTCAGGAATAATAGCTTCCATGATCCGGTGATTTCAGGAGCAATTACAATTTTTTTAGCTGGCTGCCGCTGTGGTAACAGATTACAACCAGCAACGATGATGCAGAAAAGCAAAATAAAAATGGTCGGTCTCATAATTGATGTAGCTTACGGTTAGTAGTTCAAAAATACGATATAATAATTTTTCTTTTATAATTCATCAAAATCAATTTCCAACTGGTATGCATCTAGTTCATTCAAATTATCGAAATTTGAAAGAGTTAACCCCAATAATCGAACTCCTTTGTTTTTATAATCAACAAGTCCTGCCAGTTCTACTGAAGTTGTATGTATGGTTTCCGGAGTAAATACCTCTTGAATACTTTTACTACGGGTGATTTGTTCAAAATCTTCGAATTTTACTTTCAGTGTGAGAGTTCTGCCTTTTGCTCCACTGATTTTAAGGCGACTGACCAATTCATTCTCAATATTTTTCAACTCATACAGAATTTCCTGCATCGACACCAGGTCGTTTTCGAATGTATACTCTGCTCCGAGTGACTTACGGTTTCGATGGGAATCGACAGGACGATCGTCGATAGCTCTGGCAATATTGTAAAAAAAGAAGCCGTTCTTTCCAAATAATCTTACCAGTTCATCCTTTGGATAAGCTTTTAGATCCTTGCCTGTATGAATTCCCATTTGGTGCATTTTTTCAGCAGTGACTTTTCCTATTCCGAAAAATTTTTCTATCTCCAGTTTCTCAATAAATGCTTCCGCTTCATGAGGTTTAATAACAAAAAGCCCATCTGGCTTATCATAGTCCGATGCTATTTTTGCAAGAAACTTGTTAATAGAGACTCCTGCTGAGGCCGTAAGATCTGTATTTATTTTAATTTTCTTCTTGATTTCACGTGCAATGTCCGTTGCCAGTGAAATATTTTTCTTATTTTCCGTGACATCAAGAAAAGCCTCATCAAGGGATAAGGGTTCTACCAGATTGGTATATTCATGAAATATTGAACGGATTTGCTTCGATACTTCTTTGTAAATATGAAACCTGGGGGTTACAAATATCAATTGCGGACATTTCTTTTTTGCAGTAATGGATGGCATTGCCGAATGTATACCAAATTTTCTTGCTTCGTAGCTCGCCGCTGCTACAACACCTCTTTGCCGCTCACCTCCAACTGCTACCGGTTTACCCTTTAATTCAGGATTATCACGCTGTTCAATCGAAGCATAGAATGCATCCATGTCGATATGGATAATTTTACGGATCATGAGGGGCAACAATGCATTACCTTTGCTAACTTACGGAATCGGCATTATTTTAAAAAATGCAATTAGAAATTAAACGCACCGGCGATGGCTCTTCAACTCTGTACGTACCTCAATGGAACGAACACTATCACAGCCTTTACGGTGCAGTGCAGGAATCTGAACATGTTTTTATAAAGATGGGTTTACAGATGCTGAAAACCCGAAATGCAGGTATTCTTGAAATAGGTTTCGGAACCGGTTTAAACGCACTGCTTACATTCATAAAAAGTCGGAATTTTAATTCTATTACTTACCATGCCATTGAAAAGTACCCGTTGAAATGGGAAACGGTGAAACAGTTGGGATATGAAGAATTCCTTGGATTATTAGCCGAAGACAAAAGTAAGTTTAGTGAAATGCATCTTGCCAAATGGAATACGAATATTGCCCTTTCACAACATTTTGTGCTTCGAAAAATCGATATTGATATCACAGATTACTATCCTGCAATAAATTTCGACCTTATATATTTCGATGCTTTTGCTCCTTCGGTTCAGCCTGAACTCTGGAAAATAACGATTTTTGAAAAACTTTTTAATGCATTAAAACCGGAGGGTATTCTGGTTACCTATTGCGCTAAGGGAGAAATTCGCCGGAGTATGCAGCAAGCAGGATTTACCGTAGAAAGACTAAAAGGTGCACCCGGAAAACGCGAAATGCTTAGGGCCATTCGTTAGCCAGTTTGAACTTTCGTTTAAGTTTATTGTTATAAAGATTAAACATTATTTCTAAATCGATTATTTAATAAAATATAATTATGGGCTATTTAAATGTGGGTGATCTAGCACCCGACTTTACAGCAAACAATCAGGATGGCAAATCTATTAGCTTAAAGACATTCCGGGGTAAAAAAATTATTCTATATTTTTATCCGAAAGACGACACCCCGGGTTGTACAGCCGAAGCATGTAACCTGCGTGATAATTACGATGATCTGATCAAACAGGGATTTGAAGTAATTGGTGTAAGCCCCGACAACGAACAATCGCATACCAAATTTAAAAACAAATACAGTCTTCCTTTTAATCTAGTAGCTGATTCCGGAAAATCGATCCTGAAAGCGTATGGCGCATGGGGCATAAAAAAGATGTACGGTAAAGAATATGAAGGGGTATTACGAACCACCTACATTATTGATGAAGAAGGCAAAATTGAAAAAGTAATTCCCAAGGTTGATACAAAAAATCATTCCAGCCAGATATTATCAGAACTTGGGCTTAGTTAATTATATACAATTCAATTTTTTAGGAGGCCAGCTTTTCGTGCTTTATAAAACGAGCTGGCCTTTTTGTTATCCGGTGAAATCAGGTCTGGACTTATTATAGAATTAATCCGACAATTATTTATAAAAAATCACGCACCTTTTCTTGTTCCTTGTCAGTATATTCTTTATTTTGGATGGATGATATATGATTATATACTAATCATCCAATTAATATAAAAATTATTTAAACCCTGCATAAAATGGGCAAAGAAGATACAGCCGAAAATATCCGGAAGGAAAAACTCAAAGCACTTGAGCTTACCATTGGAAAAATTGAAAAAGACTATGGTAAAGGCACCATTATGAAACTGGGCGACCATGTTGTTGAGAAGGTGCCTTTTATTCCAAGTGGTTCCATTGCCCTCGACCTGGCTCTGGGTGTTGGTGGATATCCACGAGGCAGAGTAGTTGAAATATTTGGTCCCGAATCGTCAGGAAAAACCACGCTTGCCATACATGCCATTGCCAATGCACAGAAGGCAGGCGGTATTGCTGCATTTATCGATGCCGAACACGCTTTCGACCGGGTGTATGCTCAAAAGCTGGGTGTCGATGTGGAAAATCTCCTGATCTCCCAACCCGATAATGGCGAACAGGCACTTGAAATTACCGACCACTTGATTCGTTCGGGAGCCATTGATATTATTGTTATCGATTCTGTGGCAGCTTTAACACCAAAAGCCGAAATTGAAGGCGAAATGGGCGATTCGAAAATGGGCCTGCAGGCCCGGTTAATGTCGCAGGCACTGCGAAAACTAACAGCCAATATCAATAAAACCAATACCTGCTGTATGTTCATTAACCAGTTAAGGGAAAAGATCGGTATCATGTTTGGTAATCCCGAAACTACAACCGGAGGTAATGCTCTGAAATTCTATGCGAGTACACGAGTCGATATTCGCCGTATAAGCCAGTTAAAAGAAGGCGAAGAAACCTTAGGGAACCGGGTGCGGGTAAAAATCGTGAAAAATAAGCTGGCTCCACCCTTCCGAAAGGCCGAATTCGATATCATGTTTGGTGAGGGAATATCACGCCTGGGTGAAATCATCGACCTGGGGGTAGAATGCGAAATCCTTAAAAAAGCCGGCTCGTGGTTCAGTTATGGCGATACCCGCCTGGGACAGGGACGCGATGCCGTTAAAGCTTTATTAAACGATAACCCCGAATTGGCAGAAGAAATAGAAGTGAAAATAAAGGAAAAACTTACAGCACAGATATAAACCAGGTCATTTATTGGCAGTTACTATATAATGAATTACAATTTTCAGCTTGTAAAACATACAGTATCGAATAAATTCCAATAGACTTAATATCGACTGGTTGATATGGCCATTTTAATAAAAAGAGTATCTGTCCAAATAAATCGTATCGAGTGAAGGTTCTATCTCAAGAAGATTTAATGTGTCCTGCTCGAAATTCATTCCATATACGATTCCGAAACCGTTTTTAACGCTTGTGTAAACTGTTACCGGTTCAATCAAAAGAATCCAAGTTGTTTGATTTATTCTTGCCCTGTTTTTTGCATACTGGTAATAATTCTCGTCAGTTTCTGAAAGTCTGAGCCATATTTTATAATCTCTTCCAAATGTCGAATCTATGGTTAGAATTGGACCTATATTGATATATACCCTTATGGTAAAGCGTTCGCCATTAAAATATAGGTCACTAAAAATAAATGATTCACCGGTGTCATTATACTCGGGATTGTTTAACATGTAATCCCCATCCTCGACTACTTCAATAACCGGATTCTGACTCATCATTTCGAGATTTAATTCATTGACCTTTGTTTCACTAAGATCCGGATTGTAGTAATAACTCATATCATTACACAGCGCTTCCAATCTGTAATAATTATCTACTTCCTCATTATCTTCAATAATTATATCAACAATTAAACTATATATAGGGGACGAGCTATTATAAAAATCCGAGTTAAATTCCATAGTCACCTCAGGCTCTTCTATGATGTATTTCGGTTTATCCGGTATACTGAAATATGTATGCGCATCATTAAATCCATTGGCGCTAACCTCCAGTCTGTAATCATCCGGACCTGACAAACCAATGCCTGATTTTAAGTACCATCCTTCCGATTGATATTCGAAATTCCCCATCTCCAATTGCTCTTTAAATAATCTTATAATAGCATCTTCTACAGGTATGTATTCTAATTCATCATTGAATGAGAGACTTTTTGAAATATTGACTCTGCATATGCTATCGGCAAAGAATCTGCCATGTATGACTAGTTTCGGGGCTTTATCGGGTACTTCAAAATCGGTAAGAGTTTGTTCGCAGGACAGTATAACTGCCGGAAAAAGAATTATAAAGAAAACATTTTTCATATGAATTCCAATTAAAATGACAAACTATACCTGAAATAAGGTATGATTGGCAAAATACTAACCTGTTTCAACACTGTTTCCAATTCATCCGTTTCAGGATTATATCTATCCGTTTCATATATATAGAATGGATTTTTACGCGCATAAATATTGTATACTCCAAAACTCCACACCCGTTTGATACGCGGTTTTTGTTTTGAAAAGTTAATCCCCAGATCGAGCCGGTGGTAATCAGGCATGCGAAATGAATTACGTGTTTCGAAGTAACTGGTAAATGCCCAATCGTCATAATTCATTTGATTGTCAACAGAAATATAATCGTTCATAATGTATTCATGCGATATGAATCTTTCATCGGCAAGTGTCAATGCATGACCTGTTCCATAAATCCATGTTAATCCAACATCGATACGATCGGAAAACCTGTGTGTTAATACTACCGAAACATCGTGCCGGCGATCGTATTTAAAAGGAAATTTCCTGCCAAAGCTGATATCATCGAATTGCCGCATACTCCAGGACAGTGTATATCCAATCCAGCCCGATGTTTTACCCGATATTTTCCGTAACAGAAGCTCCATTCCATAACTCTCTCCATCTCCCTGGGTAACCTGTTGTTCCCAGTTACGGTTCAGCTCTAAAATGCTTGCCCCTTCCATATATTCTACCAGATTTCTCATATTCTTATAGAAACCCTCGAGGGTTATCTCATATTGATTACCAATTCCCAGTGCACCTCCAAAAGCTGCCTGCCAGGCTTTCTGGGGATGTATGTTTCGAGTACTTGGTACCCATAAATCGGTCGGTAGGCCTATTGTCGTATTTGCAAGCAAATTGACATACTGATTCATACGAATGTAGCTGGCTTTCAGCGAGAGATTTTCCGCTAATAAAAATCGCCCTGAGAGCCTGGGTTCAAGGGAGTGGTATATTGTATCTTTCAGGTAGAAATTGCTATAATGAATCCCGAGATTAATTTTAAAACGTTTACCAATGGAAATATCATCTTCGGTATAAGTAAAAAATTCATTTGCAGTTATCTTTTTCTGCTCAAATGAAAGGTTTATTTCGTTGACTTCTATTTCACTGTTTGCATAAATAACTGCAACTCCGGGAGAAAAGTTATGCCATGTATTGTTGAATCCAAAGCGTATATAATGCGATGGCAGCGGATTGTATTCAAAATCGTAACTTATGGCATAATCGCGTATTCGGGAATCTAATTGGGAACCAGATTCAATATAAGTTTCATCAGTATTAATAATGGCTTGCATCATACTGTATACGTGGGCTGAAAAAGCATAATCACTAAATGTCAAGGTTAAATTGCTGAATAACCGGTTATTGAAAAGATGGTTCCAGCGAAGCGCAACCGTGGCATTTCCCCAATGAGTTCCACCATTGAACTCGCTCTTATTAAAAGAAATACTACTCGTATCTTCTTTCATATTTTTCTCATAAAAATATAATTTATCCTTCCCCAGATAGGCACTTAGGTAGAGCCTGTTATTTGGATTAAATATATGATTGATCTTCCCGTTCAAGTCCCAAAAATAGATACCGGTATAAGTTTTATTACCATCCTTACTATGTTTTTTATTTAAAGCATATTGGAATGGATAGGTCAGCAAATCTAAATAAGTTCGTCGTCCTGAAATAATAAATGATGTTTTATCTTTAATAATAGGTCCCTCAAGGGTTAGCTTTGAAGATAACACGCCTATCGAACCTTCACCCTTGATTTCCTTCATATTTCCTTCCTTCATGCGTATATCGATCACCGACGATAGCCGGCCTCCGTAACGTGCAGGGAAACCTCCTTTTGTTAAACTCACACTTTTAATAGCATCGGCATTAAAAACTGAAAAAAAACCGAACAGATGGTTTGCATTATACACCGGAACACCATCGAGTAAAATCAGGTTCTGATCGGGCCCTCCTCCCCGCACATAAAGACCTGTGGAACCTTCAATTCCCGATTGCACCCCCGGCATGAGTTGTAGCGACTTAATGATATCAACCTCTCCGAATAACACGGGAAGCTGTTTTGTTTGAAGTACCGGTAATTCCAGCATGCTCATCTGGGTACTTCGAACCGTTTGTTGCGGACTCTTGTCGGTAATCACCACCTCTTCAATTTCAAGAACCGGTTCCAGTTTAAAATCCATGGTGACATCATGTGTCAGGTCCAGCTCAATTTCCTGGGTTTGATATCCGATGTAAGAACACACAATAGTGACTTTCCCAGCAGGCAGAATCAGGGAATAAAATCCATAGTTGTTACTTATCGTACCACGGAGCGATGAATTCTCATAAACATTTGCCGATATTAAGGTTTCTCCGGTCTGGTTGTCGGTTATAACACCACTAATTACACATCGCTGACTAAAAATTTCACTCGAAATAACACATGACAGAATGAATAATACAGAAAATGTTTTCATAGAGTTTGGTTCGGTTACATCGAAGATTTCAATAATATCTGATCTCAGCTTAATTAACAGGAATTTTTAATTTGTAGTATTTTATTCCACAATTTATTACTCCTGTATGACGATCAAGAAATGAATTTATACAAAACTTTTATAATATTTTAACAAATCCCCCTGTACAACGAACTAATTACCGTTATTTTCCTGGAGATAATATCAAATTCGCCTCCGGGTAAATTCATTGATCAGGATGTTGAATGCGATATCCTTAAAAAAGCCGGTTCGTGGTTTAGCTATGGCGATACCCGCCTCGGGCAGGGACGCGATGCCGTTAAAGCTTTACTTAATGATAATCCAGAACTTGCAGATGAAATAGAAGAAAAAATAAAAGAAGCCCTGCAAAAAATTAAATACTAACCTATATTTTCTTTTCTGAATTTTTGCCAGTAATCTGCTATTGTGGTTTTTATTTCTTTATGAAGAATCAATACTCCAATTAAGTTAGGTATTGCCATTAGTGCTATAGTAATCGCCGAGAACGACCATATAACCGTTGTATCGGTAAACGAGGCAACAAAAAATCCAATAACATAAATAATCCTATAAAGAGTCAGATATTTAATACTCCACAGATAGGTTACCGCTCTGTCGCCATAATAAGACCAGGAAATGGCGGTTGAAAATGCAAACAGGAGTAGCCCGATTGAAACTATATATTGTCCGAAATTTCCGAATATCCCCCTTGTAAATGCCAGTGCCGTAAGAGGAGCACTATGCAACAACGATTTACCGGTTATAGTGACCCCGGCCGACTGAATATCAAGATTTCCATGGGTACATAGCAGCGTTCCGGTAAAGGGATTTTTATCCGATCCCCATACCTTAACCTCTTCAGCTACCGAACGGGAATTTATAATAGTAAAATCACCCAAGGGTTGTCCGTCCGCAACATGTATTACTCCGGTAAATGTTCTTACATGATTCATCGTATCATCTTTCAGAAAGATATACAGGTTGTGCTTATCTGCTACGTTCTTATCATTGTATTTACCTTCTAGTACGATCATATCAGCAGGCTGAAACTGATTTTCATGTTTCTCAGTCCATACTCCTGAAGTAAGTATAGTTAATCCCGTAATTGTACAAATTACAATGGTATCGATAAACGGACCTAAAATAGCGACCATGCCCTCAGATACGGGTTCATTTGCGCGAGCTGTGGCGTGTGCAATTGGAGCTGAACCCTGACCAGCTTCATTAGAAAATAGTCCTCGACCTACGCCTTTTTCCATGGCAAATTTCACTGTTGCACCTAAAAAACCCCCGGTAGCAGCAGTACCTGTAAAAACATGGGTGAATATGGAAGCAAGTGATGGGAGTATGTTCTGATAATTTGCAATTAACACAGCAAGTGCACCTAAAAAATATATAATTGCCATTGAAGGTACCAGCCTCACCGTAACTTTTGCTATCCTTTTTATACCTCCAATAATTACTAAGCCCAATAACACGGCAAGAACTCCTCCGGTAAGTACTCTGTTCAAACCAAAGGTTGAAAACATAACATTTGAAATACTATTTATTTGTGGTAGATTCCCAGTACCGAATGAGCAGAAAATAGTAGACACTGCAAATATTCCAGCCATCCAATAACCAGTTTTTATCTTTTCCCCATTTCGCAGTTTTATATTTAAGCGTGATTTCATAAAATACATTGGCCCTCCAGCTACTTTCCCATCTTCATCAAATTCTCTGTATTTGTGTGATAGTAATACTTCAACAAATTTTGTAGTCATACCTAAAAAGGCTGTAACGAGCATCCAGAAAAGTGCAGGCGGACCTCCAAGAAATATAGCCAGTGCAACACCCGCAATGTTTCCCGTTCCAACTGTACCCGAGAGCGCAGTCGATAGTGCCTGGAAATGCGTAGTATCGCCTTTCGCTCCGGTTCGATCGTATTTGCCTTGCACAACTCGAACCGCGTGCCCGAAATAACGTATTTGAGGAAACTTCAGGTAAAGAGTAAAGAAAACACCCGTTCCTAAAAGAAGAAAAACAAAACCTGGAGAACTCCCAATGTATCGGTCGATGGAAAGAAGAAATTCATTGATCTGCTGCATCATGAAATATTGGGATTTTCAGGTACTGCTCAAAGATAATAAAAGAAGAATTGTATTATAAAACATTTCATACATAACGATTCAAATAAAGAGGATGTGATTAATTCTATAAAAATTTCAGTAATTGAAATTTTTAACTAATTTTGTCGCCTCTTTTACAGAAACATATTTTAATTACTGAATACATGGCAAATCATCCATCGGCAGTTAAAAGAGCGAAGCAGGCAGAGCATCGTAAACTTCACAACAGGTATTATGCCCGGACAGCTCGGAATGCCATAAAAGAATTGCGAAATACAAGTAAAAAAGCTGATGCAGAAAAACTTCTGCCGAAGTTAACCTCCCTGCTCGATAAGCTTTCAAAAAAGCATATTATTCATAAAAATAAAGCAGCAAATCTGAAATCGAGCCTTACAAAACATGTAAATAGCTTATAACGGCAACGTACGTACTTGCAATATAAATCTCAAACCCTGGCAATATTGTCAGGGTTTCTTTTTTAATTAAAATAAGTAGATTAAAAAGGTTTCATCGGGCAATAACAAAAGCTTTCTTCAAAGCATGACGTTGCCCGTTGATATGATAGGCTTCGAAAAATACAATATAATATCCGGTTGGTAGAATAATTCCCTCTTCACTCCTCCCATCGAAGTTCAAGCATCCTGAAACACCAAGCAAAACTCCATTTGCCAGTATTCGTCTTTTTCTGCCATTGATATCAAAAATAAAAACTCTTCCCATATAACCATCTTGATCAATACAATAGCATATCGACAATTCCTCATCAATTCCATCGGAGTTGGGGGTTATTGTTGCCGGTTCGATATTCACACTAAATGTAAATGATTCGTCAGTTTGTTGCGAGTTAGGTGCAGCCGGAGTCATATACCCGACATCGGACGATGCTGACTGCCAGTTTGAACTTTCAAAACCCGACCTGTGAGGCGAAATTCTTTCAAGGGAAACTCCTTTTGTTTCTTCCAGAAGCTCATGGTGCCACTGTGGCGAATAATAAACAGCATCAATTGTTCGGTATGTTTTTGAAGTAAGAAATATAGAATTTCCTTCATTCGGCAGTCGAGGCATATCGGGCATGTAAATTATCTTTTCAGCATGTTCAAATTTCCCCGGAGAGTCGATTCCCTTATAATCACTTGCAACAAGATAATATTGATCGGGTTTTAATACCCAGTATTCCTGAGTTATAACTTTTCCCGTATCATTTGACTCATCAAGTACAAGACGATAATCTTTCAGATGGATATTTTTAGCTGAAGCATTGTATAATTCCATAAATTCAATATGATCGGCTTCAGGATCGAACAAAATTTCATTTATGATTATATCCGAACTATCGGCATCCTCCGGAATGGAGAATACGAATTCAGCCGGCTGGTCTATACGGATTCCTGAACAATCGCAAAAGTCGGAACTAAGACGAATAGTGCATTCTTGTATGGTTTCAAACGAAGTCGAGAAGTATAATTCCACCCGATCGGCCATTGGCCATGAAGGAATTACCTGCAAAGGCGAGCCAATGCCCTTATCGACCGTATAGTAATTCACATCACTTAGTGTTAAACTGTCAAGCGGTTCGGAGAAGTATAACATCAGCGATCCGGAATCGGTAATGGCCGCCCTCCAGAGTTGAGGAGCCTGATTTAAAGTTTTAAGTAAATATACCGAGTTCTCTTCGCCCGGAGTGCCTCCCCGATAATCCTCTGAATCCTTCCAATTATCGCTTCCTATACAGGCATCATAAGGATTAATCATTTCCAGCGACCAACCACCTTCTTTCTTTTCAGTTGATGTATACCAGTCATCCCTATAAGATAATGCATGAATTAGCTTGCTCCCCCTATCCTGCAGTATTAAATTGGCTCCCGTATTGGATAACACAGGAAATCCGGTTATTGATGAAATAGCCAAATTCTCTTCGAAAAGATCTGTATTTTCTGTATCAAAAATAATTAAATACGATTTGGTCGGAAGGGTTATTGAAGGCATTATTACTTTTTGGGTATTTGCCGAAAATTTCCAGTTCTTCAAACAGATATCCTTTTCAGTAGTATTGACTAATTCGATATATTCCACTTCAGGTAATAGCTGTGCAGGAACCGGATCGGCCATAATTTCTGATATTACTACATCATATGCTTTCGGATAATAAATTTCCAGTTGTTTTTCTATACTGGTTAATGTAAATCCATAAATATCGAATATGTCAGGCAGGTTCAACAAATAAGAGTACCCAGCTTCCATAGGATTCGGGAAAACCAGTTCAAATACAACATCAAGCACCTCATCGTTATAACTACAACCAATATCGTCGATACACCAGTATGCATTACTAAGTAACCTTACTGGTTCACTAAAACCTATTTCAATAGTAAATGGATCTATGAAACTATAATAGGCCAGGAACGGCGCTGATGTGTCTACTGTGAAATCACCATCAATTTCTAAATCGTCAAACCATAAACCCCGATCGTATGTAGCTGAATATTTATAGTAAAGCGTGAAGGTATTTATCAATTGAATATTATCTGAATAAAAACTTCCCAGATTAATATTGTCATTTCCTGTTGTATCGATACTTAAATAATAATTCAACTGTGAGCCTTCAAGTGAAAAATGAACATTCTTTTCTTTCCCGATGTTCAGTTCCCAGTTAAAACCAGTATTCAGCAAACATTCAATATTCCCATTTGTAACTTCCCATACGCTGATTTCGTCCGTATTTCCTTCGAAGTTTATTCCAACCACGAGTCCGTCGATAATCTTCCCTTCATTATCTGGTAAATCATTATAGTACAGGATAACGGCCCAATTATTATTCGATGAAGGATTTTGATTATGTCGTACTGTAAAATCCCATCTAAATTGAATGGCATTAAGATTCAATGGCTGATGAAAAAAAGTAATCCAATCAGACGCAGCTGTTTCACTATCGAAGCAATGCCTAAGTGAATAACTCCCGCTTATTGGATCAATTCCGGATATACACCAATGCCCTGAATCAGACTGGTGCCAACCTGAAATATCTTCATTCTCAAAATCGATTGAGATACTTTGGCCAAACGAAATAACCGGTAATAGGAAAAAAACGCATACCAGTACTTTCATACATGAAAATTAATTACGTATTTTGCATAAGTAATAAAAAGGCTGAAAATACATATTTAAAATTTCAATACAAATCCCTTTCGGGGGATTTTGTTTTAATTTCAGTTTAACCAATTTAAAATTCGTAACAATGAGAGTAGCAGTTGTGGGCGTAAGTGGCGCTGTAGGACAGGGATTCCTTAAAATACTTGAGGAAAGAAATTTTCCGATGGATGAGTTGGTAATTTTCGCTTCAGCCCGAAGTGCTGGTAGGGAATATACATTCAAGGAGAAAAAATTGGTTGTTAAGGAATTAAAAAATAACGACGATTTTAAAGGAATCGACATTGTACTTGCTTCGGCCGGAGCCAGCGCTTCAAGAGAATTCGCTTCAACCATTACAAAATTCGGAGCGGTAATGATTGATA
>CAYMQP010000071.1:8992-14384 GCA_964392505.1 uncultured Bacteroidales bacterium | reverse complement strand
AATAAATCCTTTTTCAATTTTCCAAAGAATTTGCATTATTCTTTCTTCCGCATTGGTTAGTGTAAGCATCCGATTACGAGTTTAATTGATCAGCACAACAAATATAAAACTTATTTTTAAGTTATACAACTTATTTTTAAGTTGAATCAATTTATTTTATAGTTTGTATACGAAATTTCCGGGTATTAAATCTTCAGTATATTTAATTTTAATAAGACCAGATATGAATTTGTTTTTTAAGAAGCATGCTTTTTCCCGATAAATGCCAAAATAATTCTAAGTTGGAATTGCTATAAATTATCGTTTTACACGCCTCCCTCAATTTGCATTAACGGATACATCATTATTAACAGCTACCTTGATGGATATATTATTATTCGCGAACCGTTGCTCTGCCGCCTGTAAGATATTTTTAAGCATATCAGCATAACTCATTCCTTCGATAGCCGCCATTTTTGCCAAATGACCATCCCAGCACCAGCCGGGATTGGGATTCACTTCGAGTAACTTCGGAATACCTTTACTGTCGAGACGCCAGTCGTACCTGCTGTAATCCCTGCATTCAAGTCGCTCGGCCAGTTTCAAACTATATTCAATAACCAATTTTTCGGTTTGTTCAGGTAATACAGCCGGAATGGACCGTAGTAACTGAAAGTAAGGTGAATCCTGTAACCATTTAGCCTCATAACCACATATTTTCGGCAATCCTTCTGGCAGTTGCGAGTAATCTTCCTCCACAATTGGCAAAACGGTATATGCTTCCGGAACATTTCCAACGATACCCAGAGTTAAATCCTTCCCGGTAAGGAGCTCT
The DNA here is from genome assembly GCA_964392505.1 of uncultured Bacteroidales bacterium. Classification (GTDB taxonomy): domain Bacteria; phylum Bacteroidota; class Bacteroidia; order Bacteroidales; family UBA10428; genus UBA10428. The sequence continues at coordinate 13,570 of CAYMQP010000071.1, read as the reverse complement.
TCGACCAGAAGAGGTTTATCATATCCAAACTTTTCGCGGGTTTTAACAATCGCATCATTCAATTCTTCCACAGTATAGGCCACACTCTTTTGGGTAATGCCAAAACTCGAATCACCAAAATTGGGTTTGGCTATTACGGGAAATGCAATATTCATTTCAAATACATTATCCTCAGGTTTAACGTAAAATGCATCGGCAACCGGTACTTCCATTTCCAGGGCGATTCCCCGTATCAACGATTTATCGTAACAATACGAGAGACATTGTGGATTCGAACCGGTGTAAGGTATTTCAAGCATTTCAAGCAATGCAGGAATATGCAATTCTTGGCGAGCATCGTTCGAAAATCCTTCGTCACACAGGTTGTATACAAAATCGATCTTATTTTTAAGTTTTACCAGATCGGTAATAAGCATGTTATGGTTATCGACATAAGTGAAACGATAATTCTTCAGCGAACTTAGTGCTATTTTCAACTGCTGGATGGTATTATAATCATCCTCATCAAAAACTGTTGAAGGTTTAATGATATCAGGTTTTTTCGGGTCGCCCATAATAACTGCTACATTTTTAAATTCGATTTTCTGTTTCGGAGGCGACCATTCCTTAATAACATTCGACGTTGTGATTATACGCCGCTCCATTAATCCGAGATCCTGATTTCTTTTTGAGTCAGTTTTGTAATTATCATGAAAGTTTATTTTACTGAAACCGGTATTACCTAAAATCTCCTGCAGCTTTTCTTTTGTGTAAAGTCTTTCGGCATAGAACTGATCGACAAGTACGCCTTTATTAATATTACTAATAACTTCGCGCGATATCAGTCGTTCGCCATCCTTTGCCAACGAGCGCTCACGACAGACAAAATGGTTTTTATCGATCCATTCCCAACTGCGGGGATTATAGTGCTTTTTCAGGTAATTACCATCCGCTACATCGATAAGAAAACGACCGTAAGGTTTTAGTACGCGAAAAATTTCCTTCAAAATTTTCACATCATCTTCAATACTCTCAAAATAACCAAAACTGTTGCCCAGAATCATTACCACATCAAACGTATCATTGGCATAGGGGAGTTTCCGGGCATCTCCCTCTTTAAAACTTACCTGTAGTTTCTCACTATTACTTGTCTGTTTTGCTTTACGGATAAGGTAATGTGAACGATCCATGCCGTAAAGATTTTTATAACCTTGTCGTGCCAGCTCCAGTACATGCCTCCCCTGTCCACAGGCCAGATCGAGAATAACAGTTTCCTCCCGCAAATCCAGTATATCAGAAAACATATCAACCTCAAAGCGGGTAATTTCGCCATCTTCAACCACATCGGCATCGGTTTTCAGATACATGGAGTTAAATATGCGTTGCCACCAGTCGGGAAGTAGGTAATCCTCGAGGTTTTTTACCGGCCCAAGAGAAGCCTTGGATTGTGTACCATTTTTTTTGTTTTTATGATTTATATGCTGATCATCTTTCATTTTTATCTTGTTTACAATGAGTATAAAATATTTTACAATTCATTTTACATATATCATTAACATTGGATGTTAAATATTTTTCCTGAGATTCCCGATCTTATCCTTCAGACGAGGATAAAATAACCAGATAAGTACAGCAAGAAAGGTTAGAATAACAATAAATAAAAGTCGTTTTACATTTATTTCCTTTAACCATCGTATTACTCGCTGATGAACCGACTCTTGCATTATAATAGCTACAGCAATTATCAGAGCGATAGAAAATAATAATATTCGCAGATTCATTTTACTCAGCTATTTTCAAAAGGTTCGAGATATTTATGGATAGATTTGCAAAGTTACCGGTAGCTTCTATTTTCCATGTAACCCGGATAAAATCAGCAAAGTTATAGTGCCTGATCATTTTACCCTAATATAATAACGATATATACGGGCATATAAAATATGCCAAAAAAATCGGGATAATCACCCGAAACACTCGACTTTTATAAAGCAATAATTCATGCATAATATTCATTATCAAATTATTACGTAAATAAAGAATCTTAAAATTTTAACAAACAAAGTTTAGTATAAAAAATGATATGAAAAACAGGCTATTCTCAATAATTCACAAAAAAATATTAACCATTTTCTGAACATGCCCGGAAAGAAATAACTTTACCAAAGATGCCTCAAAATCAAGTATTATAACGGTACAATCGGATTACTCAGATTTAATTTCAGGTTATGGTAAAAATTAACTATTCCTTTATAAAAATTCTCACTGGTTCAGACCTTGCTAAACGCCGGATACCCTATATGATGGCTGACAGCCAAGTGAAGGGTCCTGTTGTATGGCTTACTGCCTGTATGCATGGCGATGAGATTGGTGGAACCGTTATTCTTCATGAGCTTTTTAAAAAATTAAAGAAATCCTTAATTCGAGGCGCGGTTCACGCTTTTCCTCTATTAAATCCTTTCGGGCTTGAAACCGTATCGAGAAGTATTACATTGTCAAAAGAAGATTTAAATCGATCGTTTCCGGGTGACAGTAAAGGCACACTGGCTCAACGCATTGCTTCTATTATTTTTGATAAGATTACAAATACAATGCCTAACCTGGTTCTCGACTTACATAACGACTGGACCCGATCAATTCCATACTCACTTCTGGATCCGAAAACAGGGGACGATGCGGATGCATCGATACAAAATTTTGCACACAATACAGGACTTTTAATAATTCAGGATACTGAACTTATTACCTCCTCGCTAACATACAACTTGATAAAACAGCATATACCTGCATTTGTTCTGGAACTGGGAGAATCGTATACCATTAACGAAAAAAATATCGATACGGGTCTGAAAGTAGTATGGAATATTCTTCGGGCAATGAACATGGTGGATAACGACATGGCTGAATTTACATACTCTTTGCCCCCACAGGTGAAAGGACGATTATTACGTTATTCGCCATTACCACGAAGTTCATCGAGTGGAATATTACGGTTTCAGGTCAAGCCGGGTGATATTGTGCATAAAGGACAAAAAATAGCGCGTGTTTATAATGCATTTGGTAAGTTATCGGAAACTATTGTTGCCCAAAACGATGCCATTGTTATTGGTGTGACCGATTCGGCTATTTCATTTCCAGGATCGCCCGTTATGGCTTTTGGTGTAATCTGAATTGTCAAGCGTATCCTGAAACCAGTATTCGGAAATCTCCCTGGAATTTTTATCGTTCAAGAAACCATAACTCTTGTGAGCTTCATAGGCTCGGGCTAATATGGCTGATTCGAGATCCACATTTAAATATTCTAAACAAAAAGAATTACAAACAAGGAATATTATTTAACGATAGTTATGTTTACAATTTTACTACTATCGGTTACAATGACATAGGTTCCCATTGGCAGGGAATTTCCGGAGTCGTCATAACCATCCCAATAAGCTGGAGTATTTAGTTCGCGCAGTAACGCACCGTTAAGGTTATATATTTTAACTTTCCCTTCATAAGGGATAAAGTAAGTATCTTCAATAGCATCTCCATTCGGGGTAAAAACAGGATAATCTTCAAGACATCTTTGAAGAATAGTTATCTGTTGATCGTATGTTGCCACACAATCTCTTTCATCAACAGCCTCAAGTTGGTATTGTCCTTCGGGTACATTTTCTAAATTAGTGTAAATGGCGCCACTAATAGTATTGTAAAGTCTGTAATTCACTGAGCCGACATTATTATTAACTTCCGCCGATTCGATACTAATATTTCCTTCGAACCAGCAGGTAGCATCATCCTTTTCGTATTGAACAGCAGGTATTTCAATTACTCTAACGTCAACATAAATTGAATCGGAAGTTACACATCCCGACTCGTTCATAAGCGATACACCAATATAGCTGTCATCATATATTTCAACCTGGTCATCAGTTAAACCGTTTGTCCATCCAAGATTCTCAACACCCCTTACGGTATTCTCCAGACCGACGATTACCCGGTCACATTCTTCCTGAACAGTAAAGTTTATTACCGGTGATTCATCTATACGAATGTAAACCGTATCGGGAAGCGAGCATTCCGTATTGTCATTGTTAATAACATAATATCCTTCCGAAGTAATATCGGAATAATCGAGTTCCTCAGGGTAACCTGGCAAATAAATTGAATATCCCGAAAATAGATTGTTAGTTTCTAACTCCTCATCTGAACAAAAAGTCAGCGTGTCAGGAAAATCGGTTTCAAACCAGTCAAGAATGCTTAAATTGAAGAAATCTTCCGACAGACAATAATCTGTACTGAAATGTACCGTATAATTTCCGGGAGTGCAATCTACCGGTATAATCACCCCTTCACCAGTCATGCATAATAGGCTGTCGGAAATGTATTGTACGGCATTATCCGGGACATCGGTAATGGGGAAAACACTGTCAGTTCCTAGGCAAAGTACATCGTTTGGATACGATACGGTGTACAACGATGCATTCATATAATCGATTACAACTTCGCAAATGCTGCTGATAGAATCGTTAATATGGTATTCCACAATAGATGTCTGACATAAACCCAATGTTGAGAATACTGAAAATGTAAGATTATTAAAATTTCCATCAGAAATAA
>CAYMQP010000071.1:0-8982 GCA_964392505.1 uncultured Bacteroidales bacterium | reverse complement strand
TAAACAGGTCCATTGCAGGGAGTGTTATGATATTTTCGAGTGATGAATGATAATTAATAGTATCAGTTTCCTGTATGGTGTCCGATTCATATAATGCAATAATCAGATCATCATTTTGAAGCGGAGCACCTTCGATAGTTGGTACGCAATCAATAAATATGGTTAACTGTCCTGTATCACATAATATTGAGTCGGCCTTATATACAGAACAATAACTCCGGATAAAACCTAAAAAAAATATAACTAATATGCCGACTCGTAACTTCACTATCCAGTATTTTCAATACAATAATACTTAAAAATGACAGAGTTTCAAATGAAGGTTTTGGTTGGATGTACGTGAAAATTCCTTATTTAATAAAAGCTAGTCGAGGTAAAATGCCCGGAAGATTATACTATCTTCCGAGCATTGGCAACACCTATGTTTACCTTATAATATTTATTCGTCCGTGGAGTACATCACTTTCAGAATAAATCAGGTATATATAGGTTCCGGTCTCTACTCTACTCAGATCAATTTCGATTCTGTTTTCTCCTGTATCCAAAGAATACATGGATGAAATATTTTGAACCTGGCCCATTATATTAACCATCTCAATTCTTGCATCCGTCTGTATAGGACTATTAATTACAAGATTAAAATGGTTATTTGCAGGATTTGGATATACCCCTTTAACATAGAAATCATTGCTAAGAGATATTTCCGTTATTCCATTCGGATTGCATTTTTCGTACCAGACACTATCTTGTTCCGATTCGTTCACAACAATGCTTCTGCATACTGAAGCAAAGCAGCTGTTCTGATAGTACACTTCTACACATACATTATAAGTCCCGAATTCTTCGTATATATGAGCTGCATGCTCATCGTAGGAATAATGACCATCACCAAAATCCCAATAAATCGACCAGTACGGTCCTTCTAGTTTAGGACTAAATAAATAGGCAGGTTCAAATCCACTACAATCCGGAAATATTATTTCATAGGAGAAATCTACATTACACTCGTCCATACCCACATTAACGGTAGTACAATAATAATCCCAGCAACCTGTGTTCGAACTCACATTAAGACACACATAATAATATCCCGGGTATTCATATACATGTACCGGATTTTCCTCATCAGAGTATCCACCATCGCCAAAGTCCCACCAGTAGTAATCGATCTGACCTTCAGAAAGATTTCTAAAACCTACAATATAAAGATCATCGGCAGGTATGGTATCATAAGGTAAGGTATCGAATATAATACTATCATTAATAATTGAGGATGAATAATTGCAATATTCAAAATAGGCACGGCAATCCCACTGACCCAAATTGACCAGTTCACAATATGTATCAGAACAACCATCGGAAGTAAAAATACTCAGGCATACCAGATATTCATCCGGCTCCGGGAATTCGTGTATCGGATTTTGCTCTGAAGAAGCAGTTCCATCGCCAAAATCCCAAAACCACTCAGTAATATTACCATGTGAATTATCGACAAACTGAATAAGGGTACTCCCGAAGCAATCATTCAATGAATCGTAACAATCAATAGGCGAGTAGTACTCAAAGAACGCCCTACAATCAGGCGTAGTTCCTGTTTCTATCGTTACACAGTACTGGCTCGAACAACCATCTGCAGTTGTGATAGTAAGACAAACATTATAGCTTCCGCTATCCGGAAATTCATGAACAGGATTTTCCTCATTTGAAGTAGTTCCATCACCAAAATCCCACTGAAACGAAACAGCATCGGGTGAGGAATGGTTATTAAACTGATAAACATATTCACAACTGAAATCAGTAAATATGGAATCACATCTGATCCTTTCGTAAGTGAACATTGCTGAACAATCGGTCGTATCATCAATAACTTCGATGCAGGTTAGATAAACAAAAAATCCTATACCACAAGCACTGCTAATTGAATCGATAACTTCATAACCAACCAACACCCTTGTTGGCCCTGGAGGATAATACATTTCGGGAATTGATGAAATTTCAGGTTCAATCAATACGCCATTGTCGAGGATGATGTAAAAGTAACAGTCCTCTTCATATGGAGCATAAGCCATCCCGTAATGGGAGCAGCTTGTTATTGCCTCACTATCGAATGCCATTGTTAATAGCATTCCAGGTAAGGCCAAATAAAGAATTACCAATGCAATTCTCATTACATTTTTATATGTTGTATCCATAGCTCAATTGGTTAATTTGACTTCTATAGTTTGAATACAATTATCCTGAGGAAAAGTAACCTGATATAATGCAAAAAATCATTTACCTCATTTTTCCGCTAAATGGAGTTCATTAAATCTCTCAGAAAAAATAATTAATCCCGATTTCTCCGAAACTTGTTTTTAACTTGCTTGTGCGTAACACCGGAAATGCATAGGATATCATAAATCCGAATTCTCCCTGGCCTATCTGTAAGCGGCTAATACCTGCCGAAACTAACGCCATAGTATTATCGTGAATTCCTGCCGAGATCACGAAACGCCGGAGAAACTCCATCATCAGATTAATATCGAGAAGCGGATCCCGGTTGCCCAGGTAATCTTTCTGAAAAGGGATTCGGGCAGTGAATGAAGGAGTGAGTAAATATTCCTCATCAATACTAAATTTCCGCAAGGCGGTAATATTCATCATGGGTGCTAGTACGGTGACTTCCTCAAGAGGTTGAACCTTACTGTTGAATACTTGACCTACGGAAACATCGATACGGAACAGGTCGTAATAAAAGCTGAATCCGACCGAACCATCAGCTTTTATGTCGGAGCCGTTTCCTGAAAGGGGTGTCCCCTTTACCGAATAATTCATTCCGCCTACCGACAATCCTGCGGCAAACCGCAGCCTGTTTGAAAGACTGGTATGCCATGCATAGGAGGTATAGAAACGTGTGCGGTTAAGGTATTTACCTTCGCGGTTGTTATACAGGAATATACTAACCGCGCTGAAAGGTTCTGCCCGGTTACCAGCCCTGATCCTCATAGCCATTGAAAAATAGCTTGCCGATACATGGCTTACCGCACCAAACATCTGCTGACTTCCAAATGCCAGTTCATAGTCCGTATGCTGGCAGGTATTAGCCGGATTTAAAAATGAATAACAGTTCAGGTACTGGGTAAACCTGACAGGATATTTGGTTACCTGGTTTTGAGCATAAATACAAACCGGTATCTGTAAGGCGATTACGAGTAATGGTATGTGCAATAACTTTTTCAACTAAAATGTAATTCCTTGCTAATGTCGTGCCAAAAAAAAGCAATTATTTTCAAAAATCGGTTACTTTTATTTGCATTGTTTGTATTAATAAATAAAAAACCGATTTCTGAGAACTAACGATAGTGAAATAATAACAAGCCTGCAAACCGGTAGAAATGAAAAGGTACTGAAGCAGCTTTACGACAGGATCTACCCTAAGATCAGGAAATATATCTGTGCTAATTCGGGTTCGGCAGAGGATGCTATTGATATTTTTCAGGATGCAGTTGTAATACTATGCAAACAGGTGAGAACAGCAAAATTTGATATGAAACATAATATTGAAGGTTTCTTATTTACTGTAAGTAAAAACCTCTGGATAAATAAGGTCAAGCGCGAAAAGCGCATGACCGGACTGGAAAATATTAATGAAGCATATGGGTATGATTACAGCCCCGATATTATAACTAAAGAAAAGACTCGGACACTGAAAGAGATGATCAGGAAACTCGGAGAGAAATGTTATCAGCTGTTGCAAATGGCTATTTATCAGCAGTTCAATAACCATGAAATATGTGCGGCAATGGGATTTTCAACTGTTAATGCCGTAAAAACTCAAAAATATAAATGCAAGCAAAAATTGCTTGAATTAATAAAGTCCAATCCGACCTATAAAGAGGTAATGGAGTAAAATGATGAATGAAATTGAAATATATGAAAGGATAGAACAATATCTTTCCGGCAAATTATCGCAGGAAGAACATGCGGAAATGGAAGTGGTAATGGCGGTCGATCCTGCATATACCAAGGCATTGGCGCAACAGAAAGAAATTTTCAACTTCATCGAGGAAAGCTCGCTGGCCGATATCAGGGAACATATGTTGAGCATTCATAAAAGGAAAACCCGGTTGATACAGGTAAGGAACAAAATACTATGGGCTGGTGCCATTGTAATTGCACTGGCTATTATAGGCCTTACCCTTTACTTATTACTTTCCGATAAAAAAGACAGAGGTGGAATTGTTCCTCCTGCCGATATATCTGAGTCCATAATTAACAAAGAATCGCAGGGCATCGTTCCTGTTGCCATAAACCATGATACAATACAAACAACTGAGCCGAAAGCACCGAAGATAGAAACATCCCGGACAACAACAAAGGAAGAAAATGTGACGATTGAGAAAAAAACCATCGAGACCATACCGGATATTGTCAGCAGCGATGATAAAATACCTCAGGCAGATACTATCAAAGAAGCGGTTAAGACAGCCCCGGAGAAAGATACTTCATTATTCATAAAAGCTGAAGATACGGAAAGCGGGGACGAAACTCCATTGCCGGAAGCTTTGGATTGCAGTCAGGTGAGTATTCTTGCCGAAGTGAAAGTGGCGCCGAGCTGTGAGCATGAACCTACAGGAAGGTTGCTGATCGAAACGTCGTCGGTTTCGGGTGGCACACCTCCCTATGAATTATCTGTCGACAACCAGGCAAGTTATCACAAAACGCTGGTTCGTGGCTCACTGCCTCCGGATAAGTATTCGGTATGGATCCGCGATAAAAACAAATGCGCCACATGGATGGGATTATTTACAGTTAATACTTATAAATGCATTTACGAGGATGTATTCGCACCCGATGAGGGAGAAATGTGGGAAATACCGAACCGGGGCCAGACATGCAAGCTTTGGATATACAACCGGGGCGGAGCACTCGTATTTGAAAACTCATACAACTTTCCGGGAACATTTTACTGGGATGGCCGAAAAGCCACAGGTGAAATTGTACCCATGGGAGCCTATTCTTTTATTCTGACCATTGAAAATGAGGCTCCGGTAAAAGGAACGGTAACGGTTATTAGATGATTTTCAAACGCTATTTTAATTCTTATTCGATTAAAATGTAAAGAAAGTCTGATTTATTTGATGCTCTTGCCTATGGGAGGAAATAATCCTTTGATGAATATTGTATCCGTAAATTAATGTAAATGTCAATAATCCAGGGTAAACAGCCGAAGCACTGCATAACATAACGATAGTAATAGCATGAACCATCTTAAAATTTAAGGGTGAAAATTATTACTATGGCTAACTTGGATCAACGTGTGCAATGATTACAAATCCGTGCTAACCGAGTTGAACCTTGAAAGCGCCAAAACATAATTGAAATCATATATGTACTATAATAAACTATATTATCATGAAAACAAAAGTACTAGCATTAAAAATGTATTTTATTTGCATAACCCTTATTATGTTAATTAATAACTTAAAAGCTGCAACTCCTGACAGTTTGAAAATAGAACCTGTTGCACCAACGGAAAATGATTCTATATATCTTATTTCATATGTTACTATTCCTAATTGTTGTAATCCTTATGATTCAGTCATATATGAAGTTGTAAGTGATACGATTATTGGAATTATTATATACCATACTGAACATTATCCGCAATGTGACTGCTATAGTCAATGCATTGATACTGTTCCGCTTGGAAAATACAATCCTGGAAATTATCGGTTAATATGTATGACAACATTTATCGATACCGTTGCTTCATCAACTAATTCTGTTGTGGATGAAATTTATTTTACTGTTTCTACCATTACAGGCATTACATTTCCCGAATCTTTTGATGAAAGAATAAAAGTATATCCGATTCCCTCAGGTGATTTGGCATATATTGAAAACATTCCGGAAAATTGTCAATTTGAAATACTTGATTTAACAGGTAAAATATGGTTAAATGGTGTATTACAAGATAAACGAATAGATATATCGAAATTAAAAAATGGAATCTACATTTTAAGAATTTCAGATGGTAGTACAATTATAATCAATAAAAAAATAGAAATTTTGCGTAACTAAACACTAACAACAATTAATCTTATTATCTTGTACTGAAATAGTTTGAAAATTATTAGTCAGGAGACCTGACTGCTCTACCTTGGGAATGTTATTATATACATTCTGCTTAAGGTGTTCCGCGATCAGAAAATTTTACCACAACACTCCCGTATCATATTGTGAATATTCAGTAAAACTTCTTTTTTGCTATGGATTTAGGTGACGTTGAACCGGGTTAATTGTATTCATAATAAAAACCATATACAATGAAAACAATAGTTGTTTTTCTCTTTATAAGTCTGTCTGCTTTTGCAGAGGAATGGATATTGCTCGGTCCTGACAGTATCAAGGTCTATGATTATATCGGTATACCTGAAGATGCTTTATGTACGGAAAATGGTTTGCTTATCGATTCATCCGGAGTCTGGAAAAATTATTCTGTCGGACTTCCGGTTTTGGATGTTTATCAACATAAACCGGATACATTATTAGTTGTGTTAAGCAATGGTTCATGGTCCGACGGGCTATATTCTTTCAATCTCCAAACGAGGACCTTTGATGTTATATTCTATTGTGGATTCCCCCGTTTTATCTATTACGAACCGACTCTATCGACTTTTTATCTTGGAACTCTTCAAGGATGCTATTTTTCCGATGATTGCGTGAACTGGACAGATATTGCTGCATTCAGAGATCTCGAGTGCTACTCGATGACTTCCTGGCAGGGCAACCGGGTTATTTCCACATCAGATGGTATTTATTATCAAACTGCACCTTCATCGCTTCCGTTTCAACGATCCGAAGCTTCAATTAATGTTACAACTCTGACACACGATGGATCCGGAAACATATATGGTGTTTATCCGGGTAGTTCACGTTCTTCGGGAATCTGGTTATCAACCGACTTTGGTGAAACCTGGACAAACGAATTTTATGAGATGTGGTTAAGCGAGGTATATTATAACGGTGATTTAATTGTGGGTTGGGAGGAACGGAACGGAGATCACTTTGGTGCCGGTATATGGGATATTTGGCAGAATCTGTTAATGATGATAAACCGGGGATTACCCAATGCACGTGTAAACCGGTTTTCCACAAACCAATGGATTAATTGTTTGAACATTATCTGTTGTACCGACAGCGGTGCTTATTTTTCCTGCAATTTTTATCCGTCGGATCTGTATATTCCGGCTGATGAAACCTCTACTTCAGACATGATACTAACCAAGTGCAGCCCCAATCCGTTTTGCAGCACTGCAACTATCAGCTACACAATACCCTGCGCAAGCCGTGTGAAACTGGAAATTTACGCCTTAGACGGTAAACGCATCAAAACGCTTACCGACAGGATTCAGAGTGCCGGTGAACATTCGGTAATATGGGATGCAACGGATAATAACAATAAGCCTGTAACTCCGGGAATATATTTATATAAGATCGATACAAATGGCATACAAAGTACCGAGAGGATAGTACTGATCGGGACCAGGTAAACAGAAAACCATAACTGGCAGGAATGCCTGGTAATGGGGAGCCGTAAATAACGAGGGCATAACGATAAAAATGTATGTGTACTATTACATTTATACGCGGGTTTTGTGATACATTTTTCGCTCAATTCGTTTTGAGATTTTTTAGCCAACTATATAAGCGAGCTAATACATTGATTCGTTATTTAATAAACCATGCTATTATTTCTGTCTTGAAAAATATTAGTATGGTGACTAATCTTTATAAAAGATGAAGCCGGGACTCCAATTCAGATGTATCTTGAATTGGGATTCGCTTAGCTGTGGAAGAACCATTAAAATACATAACACAACACGCAACTAAAATATTACATGATTCATCATAGATAAAAATTCAAGATCATGAAAACCCTGATCAAAGTTTTATTAATTGCCATTCTTATCGGACTTTTTGCATGTGAGTCTGATAATTCCGATTTAAATACAGATACCTATCTTGATTACTTATCCGATAAATCCATTCTATCTATTAAGATATATAATGACACGATATGGGTTTCGTCTTCAAAATATTGTGATACTTGTTATGTTGCTCCTTATATGTGTTATATTCCAATTATTGAACAACTAACCATGATTAAGGATTCATACTATGAGTATGATGAACCTACAATTTTCGAAACTCCAAATATAGATAATCAAGGAAATCTGTATGTAGCTTCAAATAATGCACTGTATAAATTAAATGCTATTAATAACTACTCGAAGATATTAGAAACAGGAGAGTTTAATTTTAATTCATTTGCGTTTGATAAAAATGATAATATTTGGTTTACTGGTGATAATGGAATTGCTTATTGGGATAAATTTGATTTAACCATATATAATTCTAATAATTCAGAATTACCCTCCGATATAACACATGGCCTTGCTATCGACAGTTCTAATATAGTTTGGATTACTTTGGATTTTGAAGGATTATTAAAAATTAATACCAGTTTCTGGGAAGTGATTCCTAATTCAGAAATCCCCGGATTAAATGAAAATTCATATTTAAGAAATCCAATTATTGATAATAAAAATAATATTTGGTTTACTGTATTTAATCCAGCAGTGAATTCAAATGTATTAGTTTTCAACGGTACTGACTGGAGGTATGAATATCCAAATGACGATGACTTTGGACGACTTAATGTCGATTCGGAGGGAACAATTTGGGCAATCGGCAATAAATATGATAATGGCAACTTTAGTAACTCATGTTTGTCATATTACAAAAACGGTGAATGGTTTGATCTTGATATTAGTAGTGTCTCCTCACAGATATTAACAGTAAATTCCAATAATAATAAAGTTTATATCGGAACCTTAAACGGATTAATTGAGAAAAGTAGGTAACGTGCTTTTATTAACAGGCATGTCTCGTACTAAAATAGGTTTACACTTTTTCGAAGGTTCGTTTCAAATTTAA
>CAYMQP010000070.1:0-14455 GCA_964392505.1 uncultured Bacteroidales bacterium | reverse complement strand
GTCCATATATCCCATATCGCCTGTATACAGCCATCCATTTTTGAGCGTATCTTTTGTAGCACTTTCATTTTCCCAGTATCCCTTCATAACATTTTCACCTTTTACAACAATCTCACCTTTTTCACCAATAGGCAATTCGTTGCCGTCTTCATCACATATTTTTACTTCAAGGTTTTGAGCAAGAACACCGGAAGATCCCATTTTAACTTTTTTAGCATTATTCGAGGAAATTACGGGTGCAGCTTCCGTTAAACCATATCCCTGATACATGGGTATTCCGATAGCAAAGAAAAAACGCTGCAGCTCAATATCAAGCAATGCTCCTCCACCGACAAAGAATTTCAGGTATCCGCCAAAACCCTCACGAACTTTTTTGAACAGAATCGTATCGAATAATCTGTACATAGGCCAGAGAAACTTTCTGAGTCCTTTACCACGGTTCCACCCATATCCATTGTACCGGTATGCAATTTGTAATCCCATCCGGAATAGTTTTTCTGCTACAGGACCTTTTTCCTGGATGGCTTTTTCAATGTTTTTTCTGAAATTCTTTGCTAGTGCCGGCACGCTCAGCAGGAAGGAGGGTTTTATTTCCCTTATGTTTTTAGGTATATTTTTCAGCGTTTCCATCGGGGTCTTCCCAATTTCGATCGATGCCAGGCTTGCTCCATATTTCATTATGGAATAAATACCACAGGTATGTGCAAAGGAATGATCCCAGGGTAAAATAAGCAGGGTTATATAGCGTTCGGGAATAGAATGTAGACTGCTGGAATGTTCAACATTGGCCGTATAATTCCGATGCGAGAGTATAATACCTTTAGGATCGGCCGTAGTACCTGAAGTATAGCATATATTGGCAAAATCGTCGTCCGTGACGGAACTGTAACGTTTAAAAAATGCCTCGCTTTGAGTTTCGAGGTATTTTTTCCCTGATTCTACAATATCTTCAAAATAACGTATCCTTGCATCCTTAATTTCTATTTTATCGAGGCAGATAATTAGTTCAAGTTCAGGAAGGGATGGCCAAATGCTTACAACTTTTTGTAATTGACCGCCTGATACAATAGCTAATCGTGAACCCGAATGTTTCAATCGAAAGGCAATTTCTTCGGGTTCATTTAATTTTATTGATAGTGGAACATTAATCGCTTTATTATATAGTACGCCTAATTCGCTAACAACCCAATCGTTTCGTCCTTCCGATAACAGGGTTACACGATCGCTGGGCCGTAATCCTATTTTCATTAAACCTGCAGCAAACTGGTGGATTCGTGTTCTGGTTTCCCTATAAGTGGAACCGTGGTATTTACCATCGATCTTTTGCCACAGATAAACATTGTCAGGAAAACGGTTAACGCTGTCTTCAAATAGACTGATCAGGGTTTTCATTTTCAATCTATATTGGTTATAAATACCAATATAGATAAAAATTAAAATTATTTCTCTATAAAAAAGGCAAATTGAAACAAAGTAACAGAGAAACAGGCTTAAATAGAATTAATTATAAGGAGAAGGATAAGATGTATTCAAAGTTGAGATCAGGCATTAGCCTGAGTTTGACGTATAGAAGAGTATTTCTTCAGGCATTTATCCATTTTAATGAGAAGCTCATCCATGTTCAGAGGTTTATTGAAAAATCCGTCACATCCTGCCTGGACACAACTTTCTTTTTCATTATTCCAGGCATTAGCCGTTTGAATAATCACTGGCAAATACGGTTTATGCATTTTAATTAACTCTAACGTCTTATAACCATCAAGTTCAGGTAATTGTAAATCGAGAAGAACAATATCGATATCTTTATGATTACGGCAAATTTTTACTGCTTCCAAGCCATCTTTCGCCCAGATGATATTAACACCGGTACGGCGTGACAGCAGCAGTTCGATGTACCGGTAATTCAATGGATCGTCTTCTGCTACTAGTGTGGTATAGTTTTTCCAGGAATAATCCATTTCTGCTAAAATTGTTTATTGTCATATACGCCTTAATCAATGTATTGATATATTTAGTTGATGAATATTCGTTGTTACTCAATAAATGGAAGTTTATACGAGATAAAAATGGTAACTTGCATTTTGAATTATGTGTCGGTATATCGTAAATTATTTCGTATTAACATACTTTATATCAACTCATTTTTGCTCTGAAGAAAACTTAAAACATTAAAAAATAACGCTATGAAAAGAACTCTGATTTACTCTCTTGTTAGTTTTGCATTAACGGCCATTATACTGATCTCCTGTGATCTGTTTGGTGACTTAATAGACCTATCATTTACAACAGGTTATGAAGAAATTCCTTTTTCAGTAGACCCATCATCTGCTGGAGAGTACACATTCGTTGAAAAAGTTCTAAAATCGGATATTGAGGCTGAGGTTAATGAAAATGGCGGGAATATTGCCGATTTGAAAGATATCAAAATTAATGAAGCTAAACTTGAGATGCTTACTCCGGGCCAGAATCTTGATGCTTTTGAATGGGTTAAAGTTTATATTAGTGCTGAAGGTCATGCTGAAATGTTGGTTGCCTGGGCACTACAAATTGGCAATGGACTAGTTCTAGCAGATCTTACACTAACCGAAGAAAGCTTAAAAGAACTGCTGGAAGAGGAAGAGTATGTAGTAAGGGTTGTAGGTTATCTGAGTGAGGATGTAACAGTGAAGCTTGATCTTATGGTTAAGGCAAAATATAAGGTTGATGTAGGTTAATATGGGTTCAATTTATTTAATTGAAGTACCTGTGGTTCAAGCTGCATAATTAATTTTGTGCAGCTTTTTTTGAACTATAAAAACGGTTCCTTGTTGTAAAAATGAATAATAAACCAACATTATTATGGCATATACATTGAAAATAAACGATAAAGCACTTGATTTTCGGCTGAAAGCAACCGATGGTAAAGAATATCAATTAAGTGATTTCAGCGATGCTGAAATCCTGGTGATCTTTTTTACCTGCAATCATTGCCCCTATGTTCTCGGATCGGACGAAGTCACAAGAGAAACTGCACTGAAATACAAGGATATAGGTGTAAAATTTGTGGCGATTAATTCGAATAGTCCGAATACATATCCTGAGGATGATTTCAACCATATGGTCAAACGTATGGAAGAGAAAAAGTTTCCCTGGCTTTACCTTTATGACGAGACACAGGAAATAGCTCTAAAATACGGAGCTTTACGCACACCCCATTTTTATGTTTTTAATAGGGATAGAAAACTGGTTTATACGGGTAGAGGCGTTGATAATCCGCGTGATACTTCAAGAATGACAGTAAACGATCTCGACAGAGTGCTGCACGAAATAACTTCAAACTCCGAGGTAAGCATAAAAGTTACCAATCCAATAGGGTGTAACATAAAATGGGAAGGTAAAGATGCACACTGGATGCCAGCTGATGCTTGCGATCTGGTATAATCAAATAATGGAAAAGAATATAAAACCTGATCTCAGTTTATCTTGATCAGGTTTTTTTATTTGTTGACGTATAAAAACATTATCTATTCAGGAAATCCTCTGTAGTATTTCATAAACTGCACCCGCGAGTAAACAGCAGGATTAGAGCTTTTCGACTGGCTTAGCTTACCTCTAAAATCATTCAGTGAGCTAAAATTATTTTTCTTCGTCCATTCTTCTATATCGCCCAGTATATTTTTAAGGTAAGGAATACCATGTCGATAAAGAGCCGATACAATTTGAACGGCAGCAGCACCGGCCAGAATTTGTTTGATAACACCATCGGCATTATGCACTCCAGTTGATGCAATGAGAGAACAATCGACACGTTCGGCTAAAATGGCTATCCACCGCAATGTATGGTAAATATCACTTGGAGAACTCAAAACAGCTCCATTAGTAACTTCTAATGTTTCCAAATTGATATCGGGATTATAAAAGCGATTAAATAAAACCAGCCCATCGATATTTGTTTGCGATATTTTTACTAGAAATGCGGCTAGACTCGAAGCATAATAACTTAGTTTAATAAAAATAGGGATACTAATTTGCTTTTTAACTTCAGTAATAATATCGAAATAAACCTTTTCGTTTTCTGCTGCAGTTTTGGTGACATCAGAAGGCAAATTAAATATGTTTAATTCAAGGGCATCGGCACCGGCTTTTTCGACCTGTCCCGGGAAATAAGTCCAGTTATGAGCATCGAGACAATTTATACTGGCAATAACAGGTATTTGCAGTTGTGTTTTAGCCTTTGAAATCAGTTCCAAATAGCTCGTAGTGTTTTCCTTGGGACCATCAAAATAATCGTAAAACTCCACGGTTTCAGGATAAATAAAACCTGATGAACCCATAGTATTTAAATGGATCTTCATTTCGCGCAATATTTCTTCTTCGAAGAGCGATTTTAAAACAACTGCACCGGCACCATTAGCTTCCAGTTCAATTAGCGATTCGATATTATCGGTTAAACCGGAACTCCCGGCAACTAGTGGATTTTTTAATGTCAAACTTCCGTATTGTGTAGTTAAATCAGTCATTTTATACAGGATTACCATTATTTTATGATAAAGTAACAAATTTTAACTTGAAATCGTTTAATAAGTCGGTTACTAACTATAAGTGGTTTTTTATCAGTAACTTTACGAATATTAACCAATGCATTCGTATAAGTATTGTTAATTAAAAATTTGG
Source organism: uncultured Bacteroidales bacterium (assembly GCA_964392505.1). GTDB lineage: Bacteria > Bacteroidota > Bacteroidia > Bacteroidales > UBA10428 > UBA10428. The sequence continues at coordinate 9,802 of CAYMQP010000070.1, read as the reverse complement.
TATTGTACCTATTAGATTGTAATTTGACATTGTAAAATCCAGTCCATATGAAAATAAATGTTCTATTATTATTGCTTATAAGTTCCCTAATATTGAGTAGCTGTAATTATTTTAAGAAGCATCGTTTGTTCTCAAAAGATGTCGATACAGTTCTTGATATGACTATAGAGGAACCCGAACCAATTGTTGAGGATACAACCGATGTTTTTACCGAAGAAATTGAACAACCATTAATAGAGGAGACACCGTATACCGATATGAATGATAATTATTTTATGATTGTCGGCAGTTTTCAGAATTATAATCTGGCTAAACTATATGCCGAAAAGATCCAGCAAATGGGTTATCAATCACAGATTATTGAAGCTTCAAATGGTTTTTTCAGGGTATCGGCGAAATCCTATAGTAATTTCCAACAAGGTGTTAGCGTGATCGTTGATTTTCGAGCTTGTGTTACTCCCGGAGCCTGGTTGAATATAAAGCGTTAACCAATTAAAAAAAAATAAAAGGGATGTGTAAACATCCCTTTTTTTATTGTAAACAATTCTTATGGATTCCCGGTCATAATAAACAAAGGTTGAAATTCAAAACTTTTATAATGTGGTCTAAGCCTATCGGCATTATAATGCCTTTTAATATCAACTTTTTTATTTGTACTGGTTACCACATCGATAGGAGCATTATCGTACCGACCATTTCTTAATACAACAAGTCGGCCATGAATACCTTTCAATATCAGATCGAGAGCTAGATTACCATATGCCATTGGAACAATTGAGTCGATAGCATCGGGATCACCGCCACGAACGAGGTACCCAAGTTGTTGATTTATGACGTTCACGCGCTGCCCGTTATTGTATTTGGGTGAAAGTTCTCTGATTTTTGCTGTTATCAGATCACCAATTCCTCCGAGTTTCGCATGGCCGTATGCATCTTTTTCAAGTGAGCGGTAAATCATTTCGGTGTCTCCTGTCATCATGGCACCTTCCGATACCAGTACTACCGAATATCGACTTGGATTTTTATTCCTGTCTTCAACCAGTAATGAAGTCAGTTTTTCGATATCAAATTTATATTCGGGTATTACACATCGATTTGCAGCTCCTGCCATAGTAGGCAACATGGCTGTAAAACCCGCATACCGGCCAAATACTTCCAATACAAGAATTCGTTCATGCGAACCTGCCGAAGTTCGTAGCGTATTACACATATGGATAGTACGGGTAACACAGGTACTGAATCCTATGCAGTAATCAGTACCCGGCACGTCATTATCCATGGTTTTAGGAATAGCAACTACTTTTACTCCTTCGGAATACAATCGAACTGCATAACTCAACGTATCATCACCACCGATGGGTATTAGATAATCAATGCCAAGATATTCAAGACTTTTAATAACTTCCGGTGTAAGATCGTTTATTTCTTCCGTATACTTGTCTTTGTATTGAGGCGGAACATTCATGAGAGGTACATGACTCGGTCTTGTTCTTGATGTATGCAAAAATGTACCACCAGTCCTTCCAGCCTTATTAACTATTTCTTCGGTGAGTACAAAATATTTATCGCTATTATCAGCCTTTTTATCGCGTACAAATTCGAGTATTCCAGCCCAGCCGCGACGCAAGCCTAGTACCTGATAACCTTCACGAATTGCACGGATTGTAATGGCTCTGATGGCAGGGTTCAGTCCTGGCACATCTCCTCCGCCGGTAAGAATGGCAATAGTACCTTTCTTTTTTTTGATTTGCGCCATAAGTATAGTAGTTTAGGTTGTGGTCATCGATCATAAATATAAGGAAAATTTTGCATTGTATCGAAATGCATTTCTGTTAAATACACAGAGTTAAAAACAAGGTTATTCAGTTATGCATTACCATTGAAGTATTTTTAAAAAATCATACTCTTCTGGATTTGGCAGATATTTTTTTGCTTCTTTATAATCTTCTTTATCAATATAATGTAGATTATTATTATAAACCAGTTGTACTCTTTCTGAATTTATATTAATAAGACGTGGGCGTACTTTGCCATGTTCATCTTCTACATCCTTGAGAAATAGTGGAGAAATATTGCCTGCAGAGTCGGCAGTAACCATACATCCTGTTACACCTTCCTTGAACAGTTTCATTATTCCTGTACCAAGTAGTGTGGCATATGCCAAGTCGAACGCAATAGGGCGACAACAACGAAGTTCATAACCCAATTCGCTGGGCCGGCTTTTTATATTAATTCCGAGTTTCTTGAGTTTTCGCTGAACCAGAATATTAAAGATATGTGATTTGCTTACACTGCCTAACTCAGGGTGTCCATGGTCGTCATATGTGAAATTTATTCCTGTCCCTTCAATCTCTTCGTCACTCATAAAATGGAAGACCCCCTCACTTATTATAGCTAAACCATAGGGAATACCAAGTATTTTACGCCTTACCATGGAGGAAATTATCAGACGTGTAATTTTATCGAAGGTGACCTTGGTTTTATTGAACATTTCGGGAATTATGATCATGGGTAAGTGACAAGCTGTACCAATTCCGAAAGCAAGATGCCCAGCTTCACGCCCCATTGCCGATATGATAAACCAGTTTCCGCTGGTACGTGCATCCTCATAAATAGTAGTTGCCAGTCGAACACCTTCTTCCTTAGCTGATTGATATCCAAAAGTTGGACTTCCTTCCGGAAGCGGAAGGTCATTATCGATAGTTTTAGGCACATGAATATTGGATACTTTTACATTGTTTGAAGCGAGATATTTTGCCAGACGATTTGCCGTTGAGGCAGTATCATCACCACCAATGGTAACCAACAGTTTCACATTATTATTTATAAAAAAATCTGTAGTAAAATCGCTATCTTCTGGCTTGTAACGACTCATTTGTAAAGCAGAACCTCCACGTGAAAAAATAGCATCTGCAAAAGTAAAATCGAGTTCATCGAAATTTGTATCAGCTGAAAATAATGTTCTATAGCCTTCATTTATTCCCAATACCCTGTATCCGGCGTTTAAAAATACTTTTGTTACCGATCCGATTACGGTATTAATTCCCGGTGCAGGTCCTCCAGCGCACAGAATGGCAATGGCGTCTTTCTTCATATGATATTATTTATACTTATAATTATTTTGTGTTTAGCTTTTTGCGCGGCAAAGATGCTAATATATTTTTAAAAAATAAACTTGCTGAAAAATGTTAATCAACCCGGTTTTGCACAAATCGATGTTCTATGCAATCATTCAAACACTGACACACTGTCGTCCTATTAATTCTGGACTGACATGATAACTTACCAGGTAATTTTCTCGAGATTTATAATTCAATTATCTGTTCGCGATTAGGGCCAACCGACACGATAACTATTGGAATTCTGAGCTTTTCTTCTAAGTAGTGAATATATTCTATTAACCGTTCAGGTATATCAGCCATGCTTTTTGCGTTTGTGAGGTCTCTATTCCAGGCAGGAAATTCATCGTAAACAGGTACTTTAACGCTTTCCAGATTGTATGGAAAATAATCAATCACTTGTGTTTCGGTTTTATAACCTGTGCAGACTTTTATGGTGTCGAAACCTGATAATACATCGGCTTTAGTCATAATCAATTTTGTAACACCATTTAGCATGATGGAATATTTAAGTGCAGGTAAATCGAGCCATCCACAACGTCGGGGTCGGCCTGTAGTAGCTCCGAACTCGTGACCATTTTCCCTAAGCTTTTCTCCGATTTCATTGCTTAATTCAGTAGGAAAGGGTCCACTTCCAACACGAGTACAATAGGTTTTGAATATACCAAATACCTCTCCGATTCTTCCGGGAGCAATACCCAAACCTGTACAAGCTCCTGCACATATAGTATTGGACGAGGTAACAAAAGGGTATGAACCGAAGTCAATATCCAATAAGGTACCCTGGGCTCCTTCTGCTAAGATTGATTTACCCGCTTCCAGAGCTGTGTTCAGATAGTGTTCGCTCTCGATTAACTGAAATTTCTTAATGGTATCGATTCCTTCAAACCATCCTTTTTCATAATTGGCAAGCGTGTAATTAAAATCATATAGTGCCAATAGTTGTTTGTGCTTTTCGGTAAGAGCCTGGTACCTTTCACGAAAATCTGGTTCAAGAATGTCTCCTACTCTTAAACCGTTTCTTCCGGTTTTATCCATATAGGTAGGTCCAATTCCCTTTAAGGTCGATCCGATTTTGGTGTTACCCTTGGCATTCTCCGACGCTGCATCGAGAATGCGATGTGATGGAAGGATGAGGTGTGCTTTATTTGATATGAGCAATTTCTCATGGATATCCTTAACCATGGGCGTTAATGTGTCAATCTCGTTTTTAAATACAATGGGGTCGATGACCACACCATTACCAATTATATTGATCTGGCTCTCTCTGAAAATCCCAGAAGGAATCGTATGTAAAACATGTTTTATTTCCTGAAACTCAAGAGAATGACCAGCATTGGGTCCACCTTGAAAGCGGGTAATAATATCGTACCGGGGGGTAAGTACATCCACAACTTTACCTTTGCCTTCATCTCCCCATTGAAGGCCTAAAAGAACATCGACTTTCATAATTAATTAAATATAATAAATTACATTCAACAGTGCGCCAAGGTACGAATTATTTCATCAAAATGCAGTTAAAAATTAACCCTGGATAAAACACATTGATTAGTTTTTATTTGAAGCATTCCTTCTTTTCTTCCCGTAAATATAAAGTGAATGATGCGAGGGAATGAATCCGTTCAGATCACATGCTGTTTGAATAATATCGAGCATACGGGGATCACAAAATTCAATAACATCACCAGAATCAAGATCAATAAGATGATCGTGCTGAATACATTGATAGGCTTTTTCATATTGAGCAATGTTTTTACCAAACTGATGCTTCACTATGAGATTGCATTCGAGTAAAAGTTCGATTGTATTATACAATGTAGCGCGACTAACATGGTAGTTTTTATTTTTCATGTAAATGTAAAGCGACTCAACGTCAAAATGGCCTTCACGTGAGTATATTTCATCCAGGATAGAATAACGTTCGGGTGTCTTTCTATGTCCTTTTTTTTCGAGATAATCGGTGAAGATTTTTCTTATAGTTTCCCTCGTTTCTTCTGAAACCATAATTAGACTAATTATAAATAAGGACTAAGATAATACTTTTTTATTTGATTGAATTTGGAAGATTGAAGGTATTTTCAGATTGGAAGATTTTCCAAACGATATACACTTTCCACGCCTTTTATTTTACCTATGTTCATTATTAACAGATTGAGATCTTTAGTGTTATGAACATATAATTCGATGGAACCATCCCAAATTCCATCGTGACTTTCTAGATTTATATTGCGGATATTTACATTAAGTTGTTTGGTAATAGTATGGGTAATATCATTGTAGATTCCAAAACGATCGGTACCGGAAATACCTATTTTCGCTAGAAAAGAATAATATTTATGTGTTGTCCATTGCACGTTAACAAGTCGATGACCCTGACTTGATGAAAGTTTGATTGCATCGCCGCAATTGGCCTTATGCACTATAATTTGATCCAATTCGTCACGAATAGCTATTACTTCGTCGCCAGGTATAGGGTTACAGCATTGGGCAATAATGTATTTTGGTTCCAGGTCGAGTACATTTTCACGTAATAATAGGGGAGCCTCAATTTTCTGCTCTCTGCCATTTATTTCAGCTTCGGAACGGCGTGTACGCGATCCGAATTGAAGACTCCAGTAACGAATCCATTTGTTTTTTGTGTTTTTCTTTAAGATATGTTTCAGGTCGTCGAGCTGAATAATGCCAATTCCTATTTTGCTATAAAGTTCATCTTTGGAGGTTACCTGATAGTTTGGCAGTAGTTTTCTGAAAATACGATTACTAGGTTTGAGTTTATATTCCTGAAGTTTTGTTTCGAGAATTTTCTTTCCTTTTTCAATCCTGTTTTTGGTGTCGGCTTTTAACATAGCTTTAATAGCTGAGCGGGCTTTGGCAGTGTAAACTTTCTGAAGCCATTCAAGGCGTGATTGAGGTTTATCGGAGGTAATAATCTCAACCTGATCACCACTTTTTAATATATAATTCAGTGGAACCAGTTTATGGTTTACTTTAGCACCAATGGCGTTATGACCGATTTGAGAGTGAATCTCGTATGCGAAATCCAATGCAATAGAGTTGGTAGGCATGGTTTTTATATCACCTTTCGGAGTAAAAATAAAAATCTCGGATGAGAACAGGTTGAGTTTCAGATCGTCAAGAAATTCGAGGGCATCAGAGTTCGGATCCTCCAATAAATCGGTCAGTCGCTTGATCCATTTATCGAGTTCCGATTCGTACGACGCATTTTCCTGTTTATATTTCCAGTGAGCGGCGAAACCACGTTCAGCTATTTCATCCATTCTTGTTGAGCGGATCTGCACTTCGATCCAATGACCTTTTGGGCCCATAACCGTTGCGTGTAGTGCTTCGTATCCATTAGCTTTTGGAGTACTTACCCAGTCGCGGATACGTTCCGGTTTGGGCATATAAATATCGGTGATAATTGAATAAATATTCCAGCACTGGGTTTTTTCAGGTACTTTTTTCAGTGGTTCGAAAACAATGCGTATAGCCATTAGATCGTAAATCTCTTCAAAAGGCACATTCTTTTTCTGCATCTTTTGCCAGATGGAATAGATTGATTTCTGGCGTGCACTGATTTCAAAATCCAATCCGTACAAATTTAAACGCTCTTCTATAGGCTCTCGAAACTCTTCGAGAAATGCTCTTTGAAATGCCTCATTTTCTTTAAGCTTGAGCTCAAGTTCCTCGTATATCTTCGGATGAAGATATTTCAGACTCAGGTCTTCGAGTTCGGTTTTAATAGCGTAAAGCCCCAGTCGATGGGCAAGGGGAGCGAATAAATATAGTGTTTCACTGGATACTTTCATTTGTTTGTGAGTAGGCAAGCTAGCCAGTGTACGCATATTGTGAAGCCGGTCGGCGATTTTTATAAGAATAACTCTGACATCATCGGAAAGAGTAAGCAACATTTTGCGAAAATTCTCCACCTGCTGTGAAGTATTGGCATCGAATACGCCCGATATTTTTGTTAGTCCATCGATGATGGATGCAATTTTAGGATCAAACAGACGTTCGATATCATCGAGAGAATATTCTGTGTCTTCAACCACATCGTGCAGTAATGCACATATCACAGATTTTGTACCCAATCCCATTTCCTGGTTTACGATTTGTGCAACCGAAATAGGATGCATAATATAATATTCTCCCGACTTTCTCCTCATGCCCCGGTGCGCATCGAATGCCAGCTTAAAAGCTTTTCTAATCAGGGTTTTATCACCTTTTTTATTACAACGGGTACATTCGGACAAAAACTGGTTGAATTGCATTTTAATCTCAATCTCTTCCGTATTGAGCTTTTGGTTCATCGGTGAAACGATTAATTATGCGTATAGAATATGTATACAAAGTTAATTATTTTTAGTCCAAATAGGATTTCCAAGGAAAGAAAAGCTATTGCCTGACCAAAGTTACCTCACCATGAATAACCGATTGATTCCCAGATTCGTTTTCATACTCGAGCTTATAACGATAAACACCTTCCGGTGCGAAACTACCACCCTGCATTCTTCCATCCCATTCCAAATTATAAATATCGTAGGTTTCAAATACCAGATTGCCCCAACGGTTATAAATTTTAAAACTGGCCCGGGTAGGTAAAAAATCAATTGTAGGACCAAAACGTGCAAAACCTTCTAATCCGGGAACAAAAGCATTATAAGGAAACCGAACATTAATGGGGAGATTGATACAAACTATATTTGATGAACTTTTGGCAGGTTCGGGTGAATTTGGATCGCCTTCATTTTCATAGGCTGTAATTCTGTAACACACCTCACTGCTTTCCTGCTGGTTTATCAAATTCCCAAGCGACTGATCGATGAAAGACAGAGAAGATGTACTTGTTACAATTTGAAAATTGTTATCGGCAAAGCGGCGTTCAATATCGAAGCGCTCAACACCTGTATTCCAGTTATAGTAATCGGTCCATTGAAGGTTTGTAACATAATCAACCAGTTGTGCTTCAAGGTATATAGTGCCGGCAATATTTTCGGAGGTCAGTATAGGCTCCTCACAATAATTAATTGCTACCAAACGGTAATAGTATGGCTGGGTAGATGCATTTACTTCATTATCGGTATGTTCGATTATATTATTTTCAGGATTCATGATTGCAACAGAATCGTACATACCCGCAGGTTCTTCGGATCTCAAAAGATAATATGTACTTAGTTCGGAACGTGGGTCGATGGTAAAATGAACCAAAGGCGTGTTTGATTCCGAAACAGTACCGTAATCAGCATGAATAAATTCGGGATAAAATGTATGCGGTGTATCGAAATTCTCTCCGTTGGAGGTTACGTTTGCATCGGGGCTGAGTTTGTTCAAATATGCGATAATATAAAAATGATAGCTATTGTTTGCCTGAAGATTATATAATGTAGTTTCGGTAATTTCCTCGGGTAGCTGCATTAATAAGTCGTATGATCCGTCACCGTTGGTTCCCACAATTTCATATTCCTGAATACTGCCACGCCATGCATTATAATCGTTCCAGCTTAAGTATACACTTGCTTCACACGAATCATAAACAGCCGCCAGATGGATTGTACTGTCGGGAGGATACGATTCCAGCAGAACTTCATCATCAGAATCAAAAGCACCTACTGTAAATCCGACAGGTTCATTTACAACTTCGGGAATATCAAGTTCGACAGTATACTGGACCTGTCCGGTATGATCGGTTCGACTCGATCCAATAGGCACTCCCGATGCTACGGGATTGTCACCCGTAATGCGCCACTGGCTTATTTTGTAATGCGACACATCCGGATGATCGGTGCCCGTAAAGTATACGAATACCGTGTCGGTTTCAGGATCGACAAGCACACGGGTAATTTCAGGATCAATGTATACCTGTGCTTCAAGCCATTTGAAAAGAATTAACAGAACTGCAATGGAAATTATTCGGTACATGGCTTATCTCTATTTTAACAATTGTTCCTTTGCCTTCTTATAGTCTTCAATAATATCTTTAATAATTTCATCTACCGATTCAATTTTATTCAATAGTGCCGATACCTGCCCGATTTCCAGTTCCCCATCGTTCAGATCGCCCTCAAATATACCTCTCTTTTCTCGTCCGGTACCTAATAAATTCAAAATTTCACTGCGTCTTGCTCCGCTTTCTTCTGCATTCTCAATTATTGTAAAAAAGTCGTTTTTGATAAGCCGGACCGGTATAAGCTTTTTCATTATTAAACGCGTATCACCCTCCTTTATTTCAATTATCTTTCTTTTAAAATTATCGTGTGCCGAAGATTCTTGGGCTATAGCAAACCGGCTACCAACCTGAATAGCATCGGCACCTAACGCCAAAGCTGCTAGAAGTGAACGACCACTATACATACCTCCAGCTGCGATGATGGGAAGCTTTGTTATGGACCTGATTGCCGGCAGCAGTATCATTGAGGTAGTCTCTTCACGTCCGTTATGACCACCGGCTTCGAATCCTTCGGCAACAAGAACATCAACTCCGGCATTAATGGATTTTATTGCATTTTTTGTGCTTGAAATAACATGAGCTACCACACGATTGTTGCTCTTTAATAAGGGAATCCATTTTGTCGGATCGCCTGCAGAGGTGAATACGATTTTAATATTCGATTTTAAAATAACATCCATTTTTTCATCTAATCCACGGCTCATTAAGGGTATGTTAACACCAAATGGTTTATTTG
>CAYMQP010000069.1:0-14551 GCA_964392505.1 uncultured Bacteroidales bacterium | reverse complement strand
TATTGAAAATAATTATAGTATTTTTAAGCAATTGCTTAAAAAAAATTATTCCTAACCAAAATTACACTGACGCTGATATGCATATTGTTTGTTGCGATCTCGAAGGGGTATGGGTTCCCGAAGTATGGATAAATGTTTCAAAAAAAACCGGTATCGACGAATTAAAATTCACTACTCGTGATATCAAGGATTATGATGAATTAATGCAGTATCGTATCGGTATTCTTGATAAGTATAATTTGAAACTGAAGGATATTCAGGAAGTGATTGCAACTATTAGGCCTATTGAAGGAGCCCTGGAAATGTTGAAGTGGATAAAGTCAGTCACACGTCTGGTGGTAGTATCCGACACCTTTATCGAATTTGCCGATCCGCTTTTGCGTCAGCTGAATTACCCATTGCTGTTTTGTCATTCACTCAAAGTTGACAGAGATGGCCGGATTACAGGATATAAACTACGACAGAAGGATCCGAAACGACAAGTAATCAGAGCACTGAAATCACTGAATTATACCGTAATTGCTTTTGGCGATTCATATAACGATATATCTATGATCCAGGAAGCCCATAAAGCATTTCTTTATAAGCCTCCACAAAATGTTGTCAGTGATTATCCGGAATTCCCTGTTGCTACCAATTATGATGAGATGAAGGAACTATTGCTGCAAATGTTTGAATCGGCTCAAACAATACCCTGATCGATCATGGCGTTGGCTACTTTAAGAAATCCCGCAACATTTGCCCCCTTAACATAATCGATATATCCATCGGATTGTTGACCATATTCTTTACAAGCAGTATGAATTGATTCCATAATCTTATGTAAACGCTCATCGACTTCAGCACTAAGCCATTGCAATTTCATCGCGTTTTGTGTCATTTCCAGACCTGAAATTGCTACTCCGCCGGCATTTGCTGCCTTGCCTGGTATTAGAGCAACTTTTTGTTCGAGAAGGTATTTTGTAGCATCGAAAGTAGTAGGCATGTTGGCTCCTTCAGCAACAATAAGGCAATTATTCGAAACCAGCTTCTTTGCCGAATCAATGTCCAATTCATTTTGAGTTGCACAAGGTAAAGCAATATCTGCTTTTACAGACCAGACATCGTTTCGGTTTTCACTGTATTGTGCATGTGGTTTCTGTTCTAAATACTCTTTTATACGACCTCTGTTGACTTCCTTTATTTCTTTAACCAGATCCAGATCTATACCTTTACTATCGATTATACAACCATTTGAATCGGATATACTTATTACATTACCTCCCAATTGGTGTACCTTCTCTGTGGCATATATTGCAACATTTCCAGCTCCAGATACCAGTACTTTTTTCCCTTTAATACTTGTTCCTAATTCATTTAACACTTTTTCAGTAATATAAACCAGGCCATAACCTGTTGCTTCTTTTCTGATCCAACTTCCTCCCCACTCAGTGTTTTTTCCGGTAAGTACACCCTCGTGTCTATTAGCTAATCGTCGATACTGTCCAAAAAGAAAACCAATCTCTCTGCCTCCGACACCAATATCTCCTGCAGGAACATCAGTATTTGGACCAATATGCCTGAACAATTCAGACATAAAACTTTGACAAAAACGCATAACTTCATTATTTGATTTTCCTTTTGGATCAAAATCTGAACCTCCTTTTCCTCCTCCCATTGGTAAACCAGTAAGTGCATTTTTAAATATCTGTTCAAAACCTAAAAACTTAAATGTACCTAAACTAACATCGGGATGAAATCGCAAACCCCCTTTATAAGGACCCAAAACAGAATTAAATTCAATTCGATAACCTCTATTAACCTGTACTTTTCCGGTGTCATCCTGCCAGGGCACACGAAAAATTAATATGCGGTCGGGTTCAACCAGACGTTCGAGCAGACCGTAGGAATTGTATTGTGGATTTGCATTGTAAATTTCTTCGATTGATTCCAGAACCTCTTTCACAGCTTGTATGAATTCAGGTTCCATAGGATTCTTTTTCTTTAATTCTTCAATAAATAACTTTATTTTCATTTAACAACAGTTTTGATGCAAACAAAATTTCTGAAAAAATGGCATAATTATTCATGATAAATATCAAATCCTTATCAGAATTGTTTTGATTTGAAAACTAACAGGACAAATTAGCTGATCCCAATTCGATAGCTTTCGATAAGTTATAAATTACCTCAAATAATTCCCTGGTCAATCATTGCATTTGCTACTTTTAGGAATCCACCGATATTTGCTCCTTTCAAATAATCAATATAACCATCGGGCTGTTTACCATATTCTTTACAAGTTTCATGAATCGATTGCATTATTTGCTGTAATCGCAGATCAACCTCATCGCGAGGCCATCGCAGTTTCATGGCATTCTGTGTCATTTCGAGGCCCGAAGTAGCCACACCTCCTGCATTTGCAGCTTTCCCTGGGCAATATAACAGACGGTTTTCCTGTAAAATATCTATTGCATCGGGAGTACTTGGCATATTAGCTCCCTCACATACACATTTACACCCATTTTTCATGAGCAATTTTGCGTCTTCAGCGTTCAGTTCGTTTTCGGTGGCACAAGGCATGGCTATATCACATTTCACCTCCCATGGATGTTTATTCGGGATAAATTCAGCTTCTTTAAACTCGTTTGCATAGGGTTCAACTATATCTTCATTGCTGGCCCGGAGTTCAAGCATATAATCAATTTTATCGTCTTTAATTCCTGATTCGTCATAAATATATCCATCAGGACCTGAGATTGTTACAATTTTTGCTCCAAGCTGATTTAACTTGGTAGCAGCACCCCAGGCTACATTACCGAAGCCTGAAAGTGCAACTGTTTTTCCCTCAATCTTCTCCTTTCGGGTAGCCAGCATTTCTCTGACAAAATATACCACCCCAAATCCGGTTGCCTCAGGGCGAATAAGGCTACCACCCCAATTTATTCCTTTTCCGGTTAAAATTCCCTGAAATTCGTTAGTGAGTTTTTTATACATGCCAAACAGATAACCGATTTCCCTTGATCCAACACCTATATCGCCTGCTGGTACATCTGTTTCAGGCCCTATAACACGCCAGAGTTCCAGCATAAACGATTGACAGAATCGCATAATTTCTGAACTCGATTTACCTTTTGGCTGAAAATCTGATCCACCTTTACCACCACCCATTGGCAGAGTTGTAAGTGCATTTTTAAAAATCTGCTCAAAGCCAAGGAATTTCAAGATGCTCAGATTAACGCTTGGATGAAAGCGCAGTCCGCCTTTATAAGGGCCAATAGCATTATTAAATTGTACTCTGTATCCGTGATTAACATATACATTTCCTTCATCGTCGGTCCATGGTACTTTGAAACTTATTATTCGGTCAGGTTCAACAAGTCGTTCAATGATTCCAGCAGTTTTGAAATGCGGATTTTCATCATAGATGTCGGCAATTGATACAAGGACTTCATTTACAGCTTGCAGATACTCATGTTCTCCTGGATATCGGAACTCAAGTTCCTTTATTAATTTATTAATATCCATATAGCAATTAGATTAATTTTACCTTGTTAAGTTCGAAACAAATTAGTTATTTCTGTCTTTTGGTATTAAAATAAATTTCATGAAATACTAACAACAATTAAACTTCCTTTTCACTTGCTAATGAAGTTGCACGTTAAGCGATATTTTGCCTACTTTGTAAATAAAAATTGAATTCAGTAAGGCTCGATAAATGGTTATGGGCAGTGAGGATCTACAAAACCCGCTCAGTTTCAACCGATGCATGCAGGAGAAGTCATGTAATGGTTAACGGAATAACCGCCAAACCGTCAAAAGAAATTAAAGTGGGAGACAAGTTAACTGTCCGGAAAAGACCTGTGTTATATAACTTTGTTGTAAAGCAACTTGTCGAAAATAGATTGCCAGCTAAATTAGTCGCAGAGTATTACGAAGATCAGACCTCGCTCGAAGAACTTGATAAATTGAAAATCAATGTATTGTTTTTTACAAAGCGCAATAAAGGAACGGGTCGGCCAACAAAAAAAGAACGGCGACTTATAGATCAACTAAATAATAAAATACATAAGTAAAAAATAATGCTAATTGCCAGAGAAAAAAGGAAACAAAATATTATTGAATACTTGTTATATATGTTTCAGGTTGAGGATACGATTAGAGCATGTGGTTTTGATATTTCGATGCTTGAGAAACGAATTATCAATCAATATAAAGTGTCCGAGAAAATTAAGAATGAAATTCGGAGCTGGTATGCCGATTTAATTGTTATGATGCATCAGGAAGGGATTAAAGAAAAAGGGCATTTGAAACAAATCAATACCTTAGTTGACGATTTGAACAGGCTGCATAAAAAAATAATTTCTGAAAAGAAAGATAAATCTTACATCGAACAATACTTACAAACTCTGCCTAATATTCGTGCTTTTGATGAAAAGCTTAACAATACAAGCAGGAATGAGATTGATACCTGTTTAACCGGTTTATATGCGCTTCTGCTGTTACGTCTTCAGAAAAAGCAAATTTCAAACGAGACAAAGGAAGCGATGCAGACTTTCAGCAATATGCTTGCCATGCTTTCTGACTGGTATAAAAGAAATGAAGCAGAGAAGACAAATTTCTAACGAAGTTATAAATATACACCTACTGGCATGTTTAATCCATTCCTCTGGGATTATTGATTGTTTTGAAAATTAATGATTTCAGACATTGAATATTATCTATTAATTATTTACTTTGTGAAACCCTAGTGTTAATAGACCGTAGAATCAAATTCCAGTTTGAATTTTTAATTTCAGAAGCTTGGTATTTTTGATTGTTTGCTAACTTTTTGTGCGGAGTGACTAAAAATAAATTGCAATAAAACCATTAAAATGAAAAAAATAAATTTACCGAATCACTTTCAAAAATTAATTGATTTTTTTCTTAGGATCAGTGTTCCTTCCAGAATTATATTTTTTATCGTAGGAATAATTTCAACTCTTTGGTTTCTGATTCGAGTAATACCAAAACCCAGCCGGGCTACCTATCCCTGTATGAAAGCTGCTGCCCCTCTTGCTTCTTCGTTTATAACCTATATATTAGGGATAACCAGTTTTACCCTTCTTTTCCGGAAGGCCCGAGAACGGCTTGCTCAGTCGAAGTACATCATAGCTCTTGGGTTTGTGACACTCGGATTAATAGCGGGCATTTCAGCCATTATTACCAATAATAATACCACTTGGGCTTTTGATATACAACCTCCTCAAGAAGGTAATCAACCTATTGGTATTGCAAAAGGCATTTTCCCCGGACGTGTTGTGTGGACATACGATACCGATGCTACTAATGAGAATTGTACCAACACCGCCGGCGATTACTGGTATATGAATATCAATAACGATCAGGCTGTAGTGAGCGATATGCTTTCATCAGGTATTCAGCATCTTACAGGAACATCGACCGATGGCGATGCATGGGAGGCGATGTTCAGATATTACAATAATACACATGGACGCGACGATGTAGGATATACTAGTGGGGAAAAAATAGTGATTAAAATCAATATGAATGCTATTTATTATGGTATAGAAGGCACAAACACTTCTCCTCATCTTTGCTATGCATTGCTCGATCAACTCATCAACACAGCAGGAGTAGCCCAGACAGATATAAGTATTGGCGATCCGAATTGTACCATGACTTCCGGCACATATGAAAAATGTCATGCCAGTTTCCCAGATGTTACTTATTGGAAAGCTGGCAGCAATCCGGGTGCTCCTGCAGCTACTTTATCTGATGTGATTTTCGGAAGCGACGGTAGTTTTTCCGACCCCTTACCCCAGGCTTATATCGATGCAACATATATGATAAATGTTCCCGTATTTAAAAAACATCACAGGTCGGGTATTTCATTATGCAGTAAAAATCATTTCGGTTCTATTGCCGCATATACCGGCGGAGCCTGGCATTTACATCCTTCTTTGCCTTGTCCTGACGCTACCGGCGAAGATGTGCCAAATGGCAATTATGGAGTATATCGTTGTTTTGTCGATATTATGGGGCATAAGGACTTGGGAGGTAAAACTATCCTTTTTCTGGTCGACGGTCTTTGGGGTTCGGTTAACTGGGGCCATCCGCCTATCAAGTGGAGAATGCTTCCTTTCAACAACGACTGGCCGAATTCTCTGTTTTTATCACAAGACCCGGTAGCTATCGAATCGGTTGGTTACGATTTTTTATACGAGGAATTTGATGAGAATCATCCTACAGAAGGATCACCAGCCACCGATAACAAAGGACCTTTTTCCCGTTTTCCGGGTGCCGACGACTTCCTGCATCAGGCTGCCGATCCGGCCAACTGGCCGGCAGGAATTGACTACAACCCTGAAAATGATACTTCAGTGCTTACAAGCTTGGGTACGCATGAACACTGGAATAATGCACTCGATAAGCAATATACACGAAACCTGGGCACTGGCGATGGAATTGAACTGGTAAAAGTATTTTTTGGGCCACAGATTACGCCTGATAATAGCGATTTACTCAGCGAAAAGGTTACATCTATATATGTTGACTCATTTGATGTGAAATGGTTTGGCACTGATATGGGTATATCACGTTATAATGGATTGGAATGGACATCAATAACCACGGACAACTATTTGTTAAATAATAATATTCGCGATATTGAATATGAGAGAACTGAATACGGTCATGAAATCTGGGCTGCATCTGAAGGAGGATTATCGGTGCTGGGATTCGATATTGATGGTGTAACGGCTGCGACTACTTATCATACGGGCAATAGCGATATATTAAGCAATGATGTTTTGGCTGTAGGAGTCGACATACGTCATAACCGTTGGGTGGCAACTCCCGAAGGACTGAATGTTTACAGCGGTTCAGACTGGTACGATACAACCTCGTATCTTAGCGAAAACCACAGTTGGGAATCGCTTACAGACCTGACTATATCGGCATTTGGTTCGTATGAAGAAGACAGTATGATTTTTGTAACAACCGATAGTGCAGGCGTTTTAAGGTATGATTTCGATTTGATCGATGGTTTCACCGGAGCTTCGGCTTATGGCGAACAGTGGACCCCTTTTACTTCTAATACAGTAAATGCTGTTAAAATCCATGATACTATACAATGGTTTGGAACTCCTGATGGAGCTTACAGGCATGACGGGAATAGTACTAAAGAGTGGTGGACATATTATCCTGTTGATTCCCTAATAAGTCCCAATGTAGCGGCTATAGAACTTGATGATGAAGGAAATCTCTGGATTGGCACAGATAAAGGATTATCCATAAAGACTGCAACAGGATGGTACAAATATCCCGGATGCATTCAAGCTTCAGATCTTACTTTCATCAGTGGTAACGATCAAGTAGAAATTAGCTGGATTAGTGGAACAGGTGTCCCCGAAGGTA
This sequence comes from uncultured Bacteroidales bacterium, assembly GCA_964392505.1. GTDB lineage: Bacteria > Bacteroidota > Bacteroidia > Bacteroidales > UBA10428 > UBA10428. The sequence continues at coordinate 7,153 of CAYMQP010000069.1, read as the reverse complement.
TGGGATTAGTCGATCCCATAGTTAATGATATTAAAAAAGACTTTAGTGGAAATGTTTGGGTGGCCACCGACGGAGGTGTCGAATATTTTACGGAAGTACCTATCGATTATACAGCTGATTTTGTTGCAAAACGAATAGCTTTTATGAAAATTGGTAGTACCGGAACACTATATCCAGTAAATGGAACAACATATTCTGCAAGTACGATCTTTGGTGACGGTACTGAATTATCAGGCTGGTACTGTATTTATAACGGTACAGGGAATACAGTTACTATTACCGGATTAACGCCTGAAACAACTTACCGTGTAATTGTATTCGAATACTCAGGCGATCCCGGAAGTGAAATTTATTCAAATGATGTTGGAGATAATAACCCGGCAAACTTCACAACAGGTCCTGATGATGTTAATGATAATGAAGATGACGTAGAAATAAGTATTTATCCTGTTCCATTTAGCGATTATCTGATAATAACTGGTGAAACAATAAATAATAGAATGGAAGTATCCTTCTATGGAATGGATGGCAGATTGTATTACAAGACTGTATTATCAAGTAGAAGTAGCCGTATCAATACATCTGCACTTAAAGAAGGATCGTACGTACTTCAGATCATTTCCGAAAATATAAGCTATAACATACGGGTAGTTAAAAAGTAAAGTACTGTATCAATACAAAATATAAAACTTCATCTTCTTTCTGAGGATGAAGTTTTTTATTAAATCGTGTTGGTTATATTTCAATTCTATTTAATATAACACGCCAGAATCTCTCCAATAAACATCCGATGATAATCTTTATTAGGATAAAACTTATCATCGGTATCGGGTTTTAAGAAGTGTTCCGGATTTAAGTCATCATAGTAAATTTTTTTGCATTCTATGCATAGGCGAGCCTGTTCATAGGTTATACCTCCGTTTTCAGAAAGTAGCGGTTTAAGACCTGTAGTTTTAATTTTATCCACATTTCTCCCTGACCTCGAACCGCAAAAATTAAGAATCGATTTATTGGATTCGTTGAAAAAACTAAGTGTAAAGACATCCACCTGGATGGCAAATTCAAACGTGTATCGCGTAGGTCTGATAAAGCATATGGCTATTGGTTTGTTCCAGAGTATGCCAACAGCTCCCCAGCTTGCAGTCATAGTGTTAAATTTATCTTTATTTCCTGCAGTTATTAGCATCCAATCATCACCAATTGATTGAAAGAAGTTATTAGTAAGTTGTTCCGGGGATTTTTGTTGAAAAAGATTTTCAATTCTATTCATTACTTATTTAATTAAGTATAGTAAGCCTAAGATATAATATAAGATGGAATATATTTTCCGACCACAATCATTAAAGTACAATAAGTCTATGTTTTGGATAAATTATTTAATGATCAATCCCAGAAATTTATGTACTAACAAAATCAGTATTGCATAAATAAGTGAACATGATAATTAATTAATTTATAATACACAGATATTCAATGTGTTAAATAGTATTTTAAAAACTTGGCTAATGTGTTGACTTATTATACTTATTTATGATTATTGTAAAATCGTAATAATAAAACTTGATAAATAATTTCTTTTGCTATCTTTTACTTCCTAATCAATTAATAGCCATCATGAAAGAAGCCTTAGCAGCTATTGATAGCATTCGTTTAAATATTACTACTCAAAGTGGTTTAATTGTTAATCTGACCTTAGCTTTTATAATGTTTGGTGTTGCTTTAGGTATTAAGTTCAGCCATTTTCGTGATGTGATTTTATCACCAAAACTGCCTCTGGTTGGATTTATATCGCAATTTTTTGTATTGCCTTTTATCACATTCCTATTGGTATTAGCAATGAGTAATTTTATTACTCCTACAATTGCTATGGGTATGATACTGGTATCATGTTGTCCTGGTGGAAATATTAGTAATTTTATGACAGCTTTTGCTAAGGGGAATGCTGCATTATCGGTAATGCTAACTGCAATTGCAACCTTAAGTGCTGTAGTTCTGACACCTTTTAATTTTTCCCTTTGGGGTGGATTTTATTCTGATATTATTAGTCAAACTGCTTCCGAAGGACTTTTGCAACCTATCCACATCAAATTCTTTGATATGTTTAAAGTGGTTTTTATTCTTCTGGGAATTCCATTAATTGCGGGTATGTTTTTCAATCATTTTTTACCGAAAGCAACAAACTTGATATTTAAACCGATTCGCTATTTGTCCATCCTTCTTTTTTTTGGTATGATCATTATTCTACTTAAAAATAACTTCATTCATGTTTTAAACCATCTTAAATATATCTTCATCATTGTATTTATACATAATACAATTGGCTTTTTTTCCGGGAATATGTTTGCACATTTATGGAAAATAAGTGGAGCAAGCCGCAGGACTATTACTATTGAAACCGGGATTCAAAATTCGATGCTTGCTCTTGTGTTACTCGTAAATCCTTCTATTTTTCCTGTCGAATTACGGATAGGAGGAATGGTGTTTATAGCAGCATGGTGGGGAGTATGGCACATTATCTCTGGCTTAAGTCTTGCCGGATTTTGGTCGCTGCATACCCCGAAAGAATAATACTAGGAGTACACCTTTCAATAAAGCAGCTTATATTTATCATAGAATTTTGATATTATAAATCATGAGTAAACGGGTAACTATCGACGAATGGTCATTATTATATTGGTTCCTGCAGAAATACATGGTTCGTCCGTTATACAATTTCTATTATCGAAAAATCAAAATTATAAACACCGAACGAATTCCTGACGGAGCGCCGGTTATTCTTGCTCCAAATCATCAGAATGCTCTAATGGATGCATTGGCATTCGTGGCAGGAATTAAATATCAAACTGTCTTTCTTGCTCGTGCCGATGTGTTTAAGGGGAAGCTCGTTACGAATATTCTAACCTTTTTGAAGATCCTTCCTATATATCGTATTCGCGATGGAATTTCAAGTTTGCAGAAAAATGAAGAGATTTTTGATATTACTGTAAAAGTTCTTCGTAATAAAATTAATCCTCTATTACTATTCCCCGAAGGGAATCATGGTAACCGCAGAAGACTCAGACCACTGGTTAAAGGTATTTTCCGAATTGCATTTAAGGCCCAGGAAGATTTTAAAGACAAGCCCGGTGTGAAAATTATTCCGGTAGGAATAGACTATAGTCATTACTGGAAATTCAGGCATACTCAATTTATCAATTTTGGGGAACCTATCGAAGTATATGAGTACTGGAAAGCTTACGAAGAAAATCCGACTCAAGCCATGAATAGCTTACGGGAGCATTTAGCTAATGAAATGAAGAAATATATGATCCATATTGAGACCGAGGTGTATTATAAATTATATATGGATCTGCGACAGATTTACAAAAACAAGATGTGTAAAAAGCTAAAACTCAAACCAGGCAATTTACATCATGCATTTATTGCTGATAAAAAACTGATCGAGAAATTGGACGATTGTCTTGAACATGAACCTGAAAGAATTGCTGAACTCAATAAGGTTTACCGTGAATATGCAGGATTACGGAACCGGTTGAATTACAGGAATTGGGTACCATCAAAGAATCGATACAGTATAATTTGGAATGTATTTACCATAATGATTTCGATAGTTTTTTGGCCCGTAGTTCTTTTAGGTTTGTTTAATAACTGGCCTCATTTCTTCATACCTGTCCGATTTCAAAAAAGAATCAGAGACACGCAGTTTTTCAGCACAGCAAAATGGGGTGCTGGAACTGCAATACTATTAATATATTATCTTATATTATTTATTCTCGCACTCATTTTTCTTCCGCTTTGGTGGATTAAGATTCTGTATATTATTACTTTACCTTTCACTGGCATATTTGCAATGAGCTACCGGAAATTTCTAATAAAATCGTGGGCACGGATCCGATATTCATTTTCAGTTAGATATGCCAATTCGAAAACTGCATTAATGAAAGCAACATACGATAAATTGGTGTCAGAGCTCGATATAATTGTTGATAAGAGAATGCCTTCAGGTTAATTATACATCCATTGTATTAAAAAAGATCACTATTTTCACGGACAATTTTAGTTTGCCATATTCATGGAGTATCAGGGTAAAAAAGTATGGATAACAGGAGCCGCATCGGGAATTGGAGCTGCATTGGCACGTGTGTATTCAAAAAAGAAAGCCATTGTTATTCTTTCCGATCGTGATGAAGAAAAACTGCGAGAAGTATATGAAGTATGCGCAAAACTAGGTGGCAAAGCTGTATTTGCTCCTTTTGATCTGGAAAAACCCGATGAAATAAAAAAAACCGCTGCAAGGATATTGAAAGACAACTCGAAAATTGATATTCTGATCAGTAACGGTGGTATTAGTCAGCGCTCTTATGCTATTGAAACCCCAATCGAAATCGATCGGAAAATAATGGAAATTAACTTCTTTGGGGCCGTTATCCTGACAAAACTATTATTACCTTCCTTAATTTCACAAGGTGGAGGAAAAATTGCTGTAACTAGTAGTATGACAGGTAAGTTCGGATTTCCACTCCGAACGGCTTATTGCGCTTCGAAGCATGCTGTGCAGGGTTATTTCGAAGCTTTACGAGCTGAGTTATTTGATAAAAATGTGAAAATCACCATAATCTCACCCGGAAGGGTATATACTAATATTTCAGTAAATGCGATTGATAAGGAGGGCAAAAAACATGGAGTACTCGATCCGGGGCAGGCTAAGGGAATTTCAGCAGAAAAATGTGCAAAAAAAATTGAATCAGCCATCAGGCGAAATAAAAAAGAATTATGGGTTGGAGGATCGGAATTAATTATGATATATATCAGATTATATTTATCTTTCCTTTTTCATATTTTAGTACGAAAAATAAAGCCCACCTAACTCATCAATAAAGCCCTATTATTGAAAAATTAGTTTTATGACAGAGAAAATAATCAGTGGTATTCAGCAGATCGGTATAGGTGTACCTAATATTTATGAAGCCTGGGGCTGGTACAAGAAATATTTTGGTGTTGATGTGCGAATATTTGAAGAGGCGGCCGCAGCCGAATTAATGCTTCCTTATACCGGAGGCAAACCTTGTACCCGACACGCTGCTTTGGCCATAAATTTACAGGGAGGAGGAGGATTCGAAATATGGCAATTTACCGATCGTGTGCCAAATGCTCCTGAATTTGAATTACAGATTGGTGACCTGGGAATTTATGCTGCCAAAATAAAGAGTAAGAATGTAAAGGCTACTTTCGACTGGTTTAAAAAGGAAGGATTAAATATTGTAGTTCCTTTAAATGAGTTTAAAGGAATTGAGAGCTTTTTTCTACGCGATCCATACAATAATTTGTTTCAGATTGTTCCCAGCGGTAACTGGTTTCGGAATGAAAAAAAGCTCACAGGTGCCAGCTATGGAGCTTTTATTGGTGTGACAGATATCGAACGGTCGAAAGAGTTTTATAAAAGTATTTTGGGTTACGATCAGGTTATTTACGATGAAACTGGCATATTCGACGATTTGTTGCTTATTCCCGGAGGGAAAAATAAATTGCGCAGGGTATTACTACGCCATAGCAAGCCACGGTTGGGAGCTTTCAGTTTACTTTTCGGGACTAGTCAAATAGAACTCATACAGGTGCTTGACCGTAATCCTAAAAAAATATATCAAGATCGGTACTGGGGCGACTTAGGATTTATACATATATGTTACGACATTAGAGGAATGGATCTATTGCGCGAGGAGTGTAAATCGAAAGGATACCCGTTTACAATCGATACCGGCGATTCGTTCGATATGGGCGAGGCAGCTGGTGCATTCTCCTATACCGAGGATCCTGATGGCACCCTAATCGAATTTGTTGAAACACACCGAATTCCAATCATTAAAAAATTTGGAATATACCTCGATCTCATGAAGCGTAAACCTGAGAAAGCATTACCAAACTGGATGCTGAATGCACTATCCTTTAATAAAGCACGGGATATTAAAATGGGGAAAGCGGGTACTTAACCCGCTTTCATATTACAATGCTAAATTATTGAATGTTAATCTTCTAATGAAGCTTTGGCAGTAAAAAAAGTATCTTTTTCTTTAAATATTTTATTATATAAATCATTCTTGTTACCACCAAAGTAAGTGCCATTGTTTAACGATGAAGTTATAGCATAGCCAATGGTAGTATCGGCCGGAAACGCCTGAATTTTAAGTGGTATCTCCATATTTTCGCCTTCAATAATCAGGGTATGAGATGGGGTTGTAGATAGGAGCATTGATTCCTCAGTAAAATTTGAGCTGCTGAGCCATGCTAATGATGATAGAAAGGACGCAACCGATGCACTGTCGGCTAATAATCCGTCAACCATCCAGTTATTTCCTTGTTTGGTTAGGTTAAATGAGCTTTCTGGCAAGGTAAAGACAAGTCGATTCCAGTTTTCTTTATTCGATCGTATAAGAGTTCTATTTCTGAAATCGCTTGCATGGCGATTGAACGACATAGCAATCATACCATCCACCGCATAAACCTGTCTATCTCCGGCCAATCTGACGTATGAGGTCATTTTGCCCTGTTGCTGGTACATATAGGGATTGGTATTTTTTGGTTGCTGGTAGCTGAATTTTCCTAAATAGATATCCACGACAATCTTTTTCCCTTCATTAACCATTACGTGAGTCGCAGCCGAATCATTAACTTCGTATTTTGCCCAAAGATCCTTACTCTTAGCTGCTACACGGATTGCCCGTAATGTCTTGAGGTTTGTTAGCATACTTTTAATAGCGGCGGCATCCGCATTATAATCTTTTTCATCGATGGTTACAAGCCACTTATCTTCTCGCTTAAATAAATTGATTGTTGTTCCTCCATATTTTGGTATTATAGTAATTCGGCTAACAGATGCTGTGTCAAAACTTGTCAGCTCACTCCTAAATGTACGGTTCTTGCTTGCTGTACTTTCACTTTTATTCAATATAACAATAACTACTGTCAGTGCTAGAAGTACTATAAAAATACCGACCAACCATTTAAAATTTAGTTTATTGAACATAGCCAGCCTCCATTCTTTTTAACCGGATAATACGATTACGTTGAAATCGGAAAATACCGTATGCAAGTGCCAGTAATACCGGCAACAGGAAATTCAGATACTTTAAAAACGATCGTTTGCTTTCTTCTATAT
>CAYMQP010000068.1:7989-14574 GCA_964392505.1 uncultured Bacteroidales bacterium | reverse complement strand
ATACCGAAAGATAGCAGCCCTTACAAATATGACAGCCAAGGAATTTGTGCGTGATTTACGCTTACAGCGTGCAGCCCAGATGATAACCCAGAATAAGCTTACTATATCTGAAGTTGCCCTGCAAACCGGCTTCAACGATATTTCCTATTTCCGGAAGTGTTTCAAAGAAAAGTATAGTATGAGTGCTTCGGAATATGGGAAAAAGTTTGATAGTGCGGAGGTAGAATAGTTTGTAGAAACTCCAAATCACAAAATTCAAATCTCAATTAAATTCCTAATAGCAATATTCAAAATATTAATAAATTCCAATTACTAAATTCTAAAAATCCAAAATCTTTAAATTTTCATTTCGAGCATTGGTGGTTGCGATTTGGATGTTATTTGGGATTTGTTATTTGAGGTTTGAAATATTTAATTTCAACTCAATTTAGTCCTAACAAGCAAATAAATCAACCAATCAACATGTATGTCAACTCATCTACGCGTCTTTTCATCCCTTCAACCACTTATCCATCCATTAATTCACCTATCCATTCATACGTTTCCATCTAATATAATAGCAACTAACACATAACCAGACTATTACACCAAACCACTGGTATTTCTGTCATCCCTTTTTGGTACAATAAACGCTATTTAGGTACTCCAGTCCTTGTATTTTGGAAAAAGTTGCTCCGTGCCCGCACACGATAAATCATACTTTTATTCCGGTCAATCAAACATTGATTGCTGAAAACTAATTAAAGGATTCTAACATGCTGGAGACAAAACGATCTATTCGAAGAATGTCATTTATGATCATCGGAGCCTTGATATTGTTTATTCTTGTTTTTTTCATTCTACTGGAAGTCTCCACCTGAATAATCGAAAAACGAATTATAAAATACTAACATTTAATAACCCATTACTATGACAGATTTTTTATTAAAAAGACAGCGCATCCTGTTACTGATCTTTTCAATATTGATTTCAGGTTTAATTAATATACAAGCACAAATAACAGTAACAGGAAAAATTGTATCTGCAATCGATCAGGAACCACTTCCGGGAGTAAATGTGGTTGTAAAAGGTACGAATATAGGTACCATTTCTGATATCGATGGTAATTACTCTATTTCAGTTCCTTCAACTGATGTCACCTTAGTTTTTTCGATGGTAGGGATGCTAACCGAGGAGGTACTAGTAGGCAATCAGACAACGATAGACATAAATATGGTTACCGATGTTGTTGGTCTCGATGAACTTGTCGTGGTTGGTTATGGTACTATGCGAAAAAGAGATATAGCCGGCTCAGTGGTATCGGTAGATGGCGAAGATTTGGTTGAGATTAAATCGAATAATGTACTGGAAGCACTGCAGGGGAAAGTACCTGGATTAGATGTAACCCCGACTAATGGTAGAGCAGGTTCGGGAGTTGATATGCTGATTCGGGGTAAACGGTCATGGTCGGCAACCGATGAGCCACTTGTGGTTGTTGATGGTATCCCTATGGGTACAACCGTGGATGTTAATCCTAATGATATTGAATCCATCGAAATATTGAAAGATGCCGCTTCAACAGCTATTTACGGATCGCGCGGTGCAAATGGAATTATATTAATAACAACAAAGAAGGGTTTAGCTGGAGCTACCAAGGCATATTATAATGCTTATTATGGTATTACCGATCCTTATCAACAAGTACCTGTATTTAATAGGGATGAATACTATGAAGCAAAAATAAATGCAAACCGTGATTATGCTAACATTGAAAATTGGGATATCGATCCCGATCCCACAACGGTTTTTGGTTCTACCGAGCTTGATGGATACGTTAATGATATTTCAACCGATTGGCAGGATCTGATTACCCGCCAGGGTTATCAGCAGGATCATCATTTGGGAGTTACTGGTGGAACGGACAATGTTTCCTATAATGTATCAGTTTCCTATTTCGATGAAAAGGGAGTGGTTATTGAAAACGATTTTAAACGTTACACAGCAAGTCTGAATCTGGAGGCCAAGATAAACAAGAATCTCAAAGCAGGAACAATGACTCAGCTCACCCACAAAATACTTAAAGGTGCCGATGTTTCGTCTTCAAATTACAGTGTATTTACTAATGCTGTGCGACTTTCGCCTATGGTAGCTGCTTACGATAGTGTCGGAAATTACATTTGGACACCCTCGGCACCTAACCCAAGACATAGTCCTCTTGCTACGGTCGATGATGTTGAAGAGGATCGTCAAACAAGGCTTTTCTCTACAGTTTATGCCGATCTGATGATCATTCAGGGTCTTAACCTCCGATCCTCCTTAGGTGTCGATTATACAACGAAGCGACGGGGTTATATGTATCCTCAAAAGGATCCGGCATCGCTTATTACTGAAAACGGTGTGGAATTCAGATTAAATGGTGGTTATACATGGAATAATGTACTTACATTCGATAGAACTTTTAACCGACACCATATAATATTCACTGGTGTTCACGAAATGCAGTATAACCGCATAGAACCTTATTTATTTACTGGTAAAGAACAAGAATCGGAAAGAAGCCTTTGGTATTTCATGGCTACCAATAAAACCGATATCACGCAGGAGAGTTCATTAATCGAAAAATCACTGGTATCAGTATTGGGTCGAATCAACTACACCTATAACGATAAATATATTTTGAATGCAGCTATTCGCTTCGATGGTGCATCGCAATTGGCTCCCGGACATAAATGGGATAACTTCCCGGCAGCCAGTGTAGCATGGCGAATTAGTGAAGAACCCTTTATGATAGGGACGAAACAAGTTATTACCGATATGAAAATCCGTGTGAGTTATGGAAGTACTGGTAATGCATCAATATATCCTTACAGTACTTTCGGAGGTTTAAATACCTGGCCGTTATACTATGAATTTGGTGAAGCAGGAAATGCTTTTCCTGTCTTGTCGTTCAGGCCAACTTTTCTGGTGGCACAGAGCCTGACATGGGAAAGAACCGACCAGGTTAACTTTGGTTTGGATTTTGGATTACTAAAAAACCGTATTTCAGGTAATGTTGATGTTTATCTGGCTAATACAAAGAATATACTTATGCCCGATAGGCTTCCGCCATCAAGCGGGTATTTCGATATTTATGCTAACTCAGGTGAAACGAAAACAAAAGGAGTTGAATTATCGCTGCAATCTATTAATATTTCAACACCCGATTTTAGCTGGCGAACCAGTGTAACTTTTGCAGCAAATAAGGAAGAAATTACAAAGCTTGTCTCAGGTCTGGAACAGGATATTGAAAATGGTTTATTTGTCGGATATCCGATCGATGTATTCTATGACTATGAAATGAGCGGAATTCGTCAGATAGGAGAAACTGATTCCACACCCGGTTATACAGCATATTTGCCAGGTGACATTTTAGTTGCCGATTTGGATGGTAATGACACGATAAATCCTTTGGATAGAAAAGTTATCGGACAAGAACGCCCTAAATGGTTTGGCACAATCGATAATTCAATTTCATACAAAGGTGTAACACTATCTTTTAGTATATATGCTAAATGGGGTCATCTGATCGAGGCTTATGCATATGACTTCGATCCACGCATGTATAATAATATTCTTGCTCTTGATTTCTGGACACCTATTAATCCAACGAACGAGTATCCCAGATTAGATGCATCAATTACGGAGATTGATTTTGAGTCTACCATCAGTTATCGCGATGCTTCATTTATAAAGCTTCGCCAGGTAACCTTAAGTTACGACTTACCCAAAAAATGGTTCAATAATTTACCCATATCAGCATTAAGAGTATATGTGAGTTCGAAGAATACAGCCTACTTGTACACCAAGATGCTAAAGGGTGTTGATCCGGAAAGAAATGGTAGTATAAGTTGGCCTATAGCCCGTTTCTATACATTTGGATTAAATGTAGAGTTTTAATTAACAGGCTGAATAATTCTATAGAAAATGAATATAAATAAATATACAATGAAAAAGATACTAGGATACTTATTAATATTTATGGTGATCTCACAATCATGTGATGATTTCCTTACAGAGAATCCGCTTTCCATTGAAACTCCCGAAACATACATGGAAACTGAAGATGGAATCGATGCTCTTGTAGGTGCGGCTTATATTGGGCTTAGGGTTTGGTATGGTCGCGAAAACGGATGGGATTTTACCGAAGCTGGTACTGATATTTATGGACGAGGTTATGATAACCGTTCTGCTGGTTTTTGTACTTATGCCAGTGCCCTTTCGGGTGAAGAGCAGGCACGTATGGCAGCCATATGGTATGAGCTATACGTAGCAGTTAACACCTGCAATTTTATTCTTAGCCGAATTGATGATTCTCCAGTTGATAATGAATCCTTTCTTTTAAAAAGAAAAGCCGAGATTAGTTTTCTCAGGGCACATTACTACTGGCAAATTGTCGAAACCTGGGGAGGTGTTTATCTTTCAACGGAACCAACTACAGAAGCTACTCATACAGCACAACGATCGTCGGTTGAAGAGTTCTATGAAGTGATTTTTAATGATCTGAATACAGCCCTGGAAATTTTTGAACAACTGGAAGCCGAAGGAACACAAGATTTGTATCACGATTATGGTCGTATTAATAAAGCTATTACTGAGGCATTTCTGGCACGTATGTATTTATATGATAAAGATTATGTTAATGCTGAGGCCTATGCCAACAGGGTAATCAATAACTATGGTTTTGCTTTTATAAGTGATTGGCAAGAGTTATGGGATTTGGAAAAATATGTGAATAGCGAGGTAATATGGCCCATAGTGTATTCAGGGAATCCGACCTATATGACACCTGGATTACGTAACCAGGCAGTAATTGATCAAAATACAAATTTACCTGTATTATGGGATAATCAACCTGGATTCATACAACGTGAGGGAGGCAATTCAGGCTTGGTAATGTGGCAAATCCGCTATGAAGAAATACCCAGTTCGGGTTGGGGTATTGTCAGGGATATTGTGAACGGTCGTGGATTTTTACGCTGGATGCCGACACGATTCTTTATTGAACTTTTCGATGAAACTGTCGATCAGCGCTGGAGTTCGTTTCAAAAAGTTTGGATATCGAACGATGAAACCGCAATTCCTAAATACAAATTAAGTGAAGAAACTGAAACTGGTTATGAGACCGAGCTATACTTGAATGGTACTTTGGTAGAATGGCACGATTCACTCGATGGTCAACCTATGTTTAATGTAGGTGATACTTGCATAGTTTTTTCAAAGCACCCTATCGATACTACCCAATATATGCGACTTAAATATAATTTGCCTGAAACTACAGGCGACCCGAGTCGCGATTTTTTTATGCCTTACTATATCCATCCTGAACGGAAATATGTAATCATCGATGTCGATCAGATGTATGAAATAAATCCTTCAACAGGTTTTTATGCTCAATCGCGAGTTTATTATCCAATTAATGGGAAATACAGGGATAGTACGATTTCATCGCTCGATATTACAGGTACGAAAAGAGATGTTTGGGCATTGCGTTTGGCTAATATGTATTTTATAGCAGCTGAAGCTGCTCTCGCACAGGGAGATGCCGACGGAGCATATGGTTACTTATTAACTCTTGCCAATAATCGTGCTATTGGGGGAGATGGTGCAGGTATGTTCGCGGCTTATGGGGTGAATACCAGTGCTGATATCAATATTGATTTTATTCTCGATGAGAGTGCACGTGAACTGGCTACGGAACACATTCGATGGTTCGACCTGAAGCGTACGGGAAAACTGGTTGATAGAGTAAGTGCACACAATCCTGAAGCTGCAAGAAATATTCAGGAATTTCATAACCTGCGGTTTATACCTCAGGCTATGCTCGATGCTTTATATAACGCCGAGGAATTTGGCCAGAATCCTGGCTATTAAATAGTTGATTAATAGGTTAATAAATAGGTGGTACAAGGTTGTGTATGGTAATTGTTTTGAGTTAGGCTATTCCGCGAATGTAGCATCCTTCGTAGGAGAAGGGTGCTACGCTCCGGATCTGAGAAATTCCTGCTCATAGCAACCTTTTAGATAACTTGAAAATCACGGGTAATCTCAGAAATGCGAATGAAAGATAAAATAAAAAATATAAAAGGAAATGCTGCTAAAATTTTAAGATTATTAATATCTGTGATTTCGTGTTTCCTGTTTATGGCTATTATTTTATCATCCTGTGATTCTACACAAAAGAATGAAAGAATATTACCTTTTGTGATTCAGATAAGTGAGAACGATTCTACTTATTACGATCACTTTCTCCTTGACTGGGAAAACGTTGAAGAACGAATTGGATCACTATACTTAGTAAATTATGCGATTACGGTAACAGATTTAAATAATGATAAAATTTATATACCGGATATAATTGATTCTGATGGCGATAATATACCTAATTGCATTAAAGTAAGTCTTCATTTAGGTACCGAAGAACCATTACGACCTTTTAAACTTTCGATAAGGAAAAAACAGAAAAATAAAATTCAATTAAAACAGGTAATCTGCAATCCTTCAAACGGTCTGTCGGTTGTATTCCTCTCAAAGTATGACAGGGAAATTGTAAGGGAATATCATGAAGGA